>DATKTF010000425.1:0-2845 GCA_035531255.1 Cellulomonadaceae bacterium | reverse complement strand
GCGGGGGAAGATCTGCTCGTGCTCGAGCTGCCCCGTCTCCACGATGGTGCCGGAGTGGTTGAAGATGATGGCGCGGGAGCTGGTCGTTCCTTGGTCGATCGCGAGTACGTAGTCAGCCATGAGTGGTGTTCCTTCTCGACTCTGAGAGTGGTGCGGCGGAGATTCAGACGTAGACGCGGGCGAGGAGACCCGCGATCACGGCACCGGCGAGCGGGCCGAAGACCGGGACCCAGGAGTACGCCCAGTCGCTGGAGCCCTTGCCCTTGATCGGGAGCAGGGCGTGCGCGATGCGCGGGCCGAGGTCACGAGCCGGGTTGATGGCGTAACCGGTCGGGCCACCGAGGCTCATGCCGATCGCGACCACGAGCAGGGCGACGGCGAGCGGGCCGACCTGGGTCGGAGTCTTGCCGAAGCAGAGGATGACGAACACCAGGACGAAGGTGCCGATGGCCTCAGTCACGAAGTTCCAGCCGTACGAGCGGATGGCCGGACCGGTGGAGAAGACACCCAGCTTGGTGGCCGGGTCGGCGTTCTCGTCGAAGTGCTTCTTGTAGGCGAGGTACACGAGGACGGCTCCGAGGAAGGCGCCGACCATCTCACCTGCGAGATACACCATGGTGCTGCTGAACGAGACGGGGACGCCCTTCGCGTACTCCTTCGCGCCATCCGCGAGGAGCCCGATGGTCACGGCCGGGTTCAGGTGGGCACCTGACCGGAACGCGACGTAGACGCCGGAGAACACGGCAAGTCCCCACCCGAAGGTGATGACGACCCAGCCGCTGTTGAAGCCCTTGTTCTTGGGGAGGATGACGTTCGCCACCACGCCGCCACCGAGCAGCAGCAGCATCCCTGTTCCCAAGACCTCGGAGACGAATACCTGGCCAAGCGATGGATCCACGATGAGCCTCATTTCTTGACGGACGTCGTTGTCACAATCACCTCGCGCACGTGGGCGCGAGGAACTCGAGGGGCGCCGGGCGCCGAGGGGCTAGCTGTCACCGCCGAGCGACGCGTGCGCCGTGACGTCGACCATCGGCGCGAGGTCCGCGGCCCTCAGCCGGACGATCTCGGCGCTCTCGTCGTCGAGCTCGTGCTCCGCTGCTTCCTCGGCCGCGGCGCGCTCGCGATAGGCGGTGATCTCCGTCTCACGCTGCGCGGCGTCCCAGCCGAGCAGCGGGACGAGGATGTCCGCGATCTCGTCGAGGGCGCCGAGCCCGCGGTCCGACTGCTCGTAGTTGAGCCGGGTGCGGTGCATCAGCACGTCGTCGAGGTGCAGGGCGCCCTCGTGGGTCGCCGCGTAGGCGATCTCGACCCCGAGGTACGCCGGCGCACCGGCGAGCGGCTCGCCGAGCCTCGGGTCGGCGTCGACCAGCTCGAGCAGCTCGGGCAGGAGCGACCCGTAGCGGTGCAGCAGGTGGTCCATCCGGAACTGGTTCCACCCGTACTGCTTGGCGATCGACCGCGACTTGCGCTGGAGCACCGAGAGGCCCTCGGCGCCGAGCAGCGGCACGCGGTCGGTGATCGACGGAGACGTCGTCGCACGCTCGCCGAGGGCGAAGTCGACGGCATCCTTGGCCATCACGCGGTAGGTCGTGAGCTTGCCGCCCGCGATGACCACCAGGCCGGGGACCGGCGAGGCGACCGTGTGCTCGCGTGACACCTTGGCGGACGACGTGCCCTCCTTGGTGCCGGGCTGGAGCAGCGGGCGCAGGCCGGCCCAGTGGCCGATCACGTCGGCACGGGTGATCGGGCGTGACAGGACGACGTTGGCGTGCTCGAGCACGTAGTCGATGTCCGCGGAGGTCGCGACCGGGTGCTGGAGCTCCTGCGTCCACGGGGTGTCGGTGGTGCCGATCACCCAGTAGCGGGACCACGGGATGATGAAGAGCACGCTCTTCTCGGTCTGCAGGATCAGGCCGACGTCGCCGGCGATCCGGTCCCGCGGGACCACGATGTGGATGCCCTTCGAGGCGAGCACGCGCAGGCCGCCCTCGGTGCCCGCGAGGGCCTCGGTCTGCTCGGTCCACACGCCGGTCGCGTTGATCACCGAGTGGGCGCGGACCTCCATCTGCTCGCCGGACTCGAGGTCCTTGATCGTCGCGCCGGTCACGGTGCCGATCGCATTGGTCGACATCGCGACGACCTGCGTCCGGGAGGCGGCGTGAGCGCCGTAGTGCGCCGCGGTGCGGACCAGGGTCTCGGTGAGGCGGGCATCGTCGACCGAGGCGTCCCAGTAGCGGAGCGCGCCGATCGCGGCATCGTGCTTGAGGTCGGGGAAGAGCTTCTCCATGCCGCTGCGCGTGAGGTGGCGGTGGATCGGCAACGCGCGGCGCCGTCCGTTGACGCTCGCGAGCGTGTCGTAGAGGGCGACGCCCGCTCCGACGTACGCCCGTTCCCACACGCGGTGCTCGAGCGGGTAGAGGAACGAGACCGGCTTGACGAGGTGGGGTGCCAGGCGGGTGATCAGGAGGTCGCGCTCGGTCAGCGCCTCCCGCACGAGGTGGAAGTCGAGCATCTGCAGGTAGCGCAGTCCGCCGTGCACGAGCTTGCTCGATCTGCTCGACGTGCCGCTCGCCCAGTCCTGCGCCTCGACGATGCCGACGGTCAGGCCTCGCGTGATCGCGTCGAGGGCGATGCCCGCTCCGGTGACTCCTCCTCCGATGACCAGTACGTCCAGCTCGCGTCCTGCGGTGCTGCTCGCTCGCAGTGCTTCCAGAGCGTTCGACCGCGCCTGTGCGGTCAGTCCGGTCACCGTCATCGTGTGCCTCCTCGGGGTTCAGTCGCTATCGTCGTCACGAGACGAACGGATGCGCAACCACAGTGCACAAACGTGCAAAATCGGGAG
>DATKTF010000424.1:0-3235 GCA_035531255.1 Cellulomonadaceae bacterium | reverse complement strand
GCCCAGGATCGAGAACTGGCCGCCGACCTGGTTCGAGGCGAGGAGGTTCGACGTGACCTGTTGCCCTTCGAGAATCGTCACCGCCGGCACGCGGTTCAGGACCTGGGCCGGATCCGTGTAGGCGCCGGAACCGACCGCGTCGGCCGGCACGTTCTTCACGGTCACGTCGGCGGCCTCGATCGCCTTTCGGCCGGGGATCGTCCGGGTTGCCACCACGACGGCGACCTGCGGCACGACCGTCGTTGCAGCCTGCTGCTGGGCCTGGGTGAGCAGGAAGAAGGCGCCCCCGCCCGCCACGAGGGCGAGGATCACGCCGAAGACGACGATCCACTTCCCACGCCGGCCATGATCCTTGTACTCGAGCTCGTCCATCTGTTCCTCCCGCGGTGCGCGGTCCGGCTTCGGCCGCCGCGCGAACGTTGGTCTGCCGCGCCCGCCGGCGGATCACCGGGCGCCCGGTCGACACGCCTGACCGCGTCGTGGACCGGGGTGGGATCAGGGTCTGTCAGACGGCGTCACCAGGGCTGCAGTCGAGGCCGCAGCGCGATGGCGAGCTGCGGGTCATCCGGGCTGGCCGCGACCGGCGAGACGGCTTCGCCCCAGACGGTGTTGGCGTCGAGCGCGGTGATCTGGTACGCCGCGAACCCGATGATGTCGATGTAGTTCGATGAGGAGGAGGTGTCCGAGGCCAGGACCTTCAGGATGTCGGCGTGATTCACGACCTGGTTGCTGCCGCTGTTCGTCCCGGTCATGAGGAGCGGGATCGGATAGGTCCCCTGTGCGCCGAGCAGCGTCGTGTTCACCGTCAGCGTCGTCGTCCCCTGGTAGGTCGTGGTCGCGTTCTTCCCGTTGCCGGTCGTGACTGGCGTCGCCATCAGGACGGTTGCCGACGTCGTTCCCTGCTGGCCATTGAACCAGTAGCTGCCGGCCGGGAAGGCCGGGAACATCGTGCCGGTCCCGTCGAGGGAGACCGTGACGGCGTTGCCGCCCGTGAAGTCCGCGGACCCCTGCGCGGTGAGCGTCAGGGTGAATGTCACCGGGTTGCCCCAGGTCGTCGGCGCCAGCGCAGGCGCCGTGGGCGACCAGCTGAAGTCCTTCGTGCCGCTGCCGACCTGCACATCCATCGGCAGGTAGAAGTCGGGCGCGAACTGGTTGTTCGGCAAGAGCGTGTCCGAACCCTTGAGCCATACGGTGTCGATCGTCGCGGGCGTCCCGGCGGCCGCCGACACGTTCGTCAGGCTCACCGTGCTTCCCTGCGGGTAGTTCGGCGTGACGTCGCCGGGAGGGAAGCCGATCGTCAGCCACGGCGGCTTGTTCGCGACCGAGAGCGCGACCGAGTCGGTGAACGACTTGCTCGGCGTGATCGTGATCGCACCCGCGGTCGCAAGCGGCGGCGCCCCGGCCGTCAATGCCGGGATCGCGGTCTGCTGGGCCAGATAGAACGCCGGGATGGTCTTCACTGAACCGTCGTACAGGGCGGCGAGGAAGACGTCTCCGACCCGGAACCGCGACGTGATGCCCTTGACGATCTGCCCGGCCGAGTTCCCATCCATGATCCCGACCTGGTCGTTGGGGTCGGGCGGCGTCGTGACGCCCGGGAAGGTCGGTCCGGGATACCCGGATGTCACCCAGCCGGCCTCGAGGTTCTTCGCCGAGTTCGGCGGCGTCCCCGCCGTCAGGCCGTTGTAGTACACGCGCGAGGTCGTGTCCGCGAAGTTCCGGACGTCGAGGTTGATGAATCCGCGGAAGCTCACCCCACCCGAGCTCGCGCTGGCACCCTGCCCGACGAGCTGGATCGCCGGACCCGGGGACGACGGCGAGGCGGGCGTCCGCCCCCCGTAGCCGATCGGGCTCGTCGTGTCGACGGCGCCCTGGCAGTCGGTCGCGGTCGTCGCGGCGAAGTCGAAGAAGATGCCCGAGGCCGTGAGCGTATCCGGGCACGGGTTGGGGACAGGTGAGTTCGGTCCGGCCCCGCCGATGTAACGCCGGACCGCGACCGGCATCAGGCTCCCCGCTGCCGTCAACTCGACGTGCGAGCCGACCCAGGCCGTGACTCCCGCAACGCCGACCGCCTGCCCGAGGAGGAACGCCACGTTCGTGCGAAGCGCGACGCGGACGGCGTGGATCGACGTGATCGAGGCCGTGTCGTCGAGCAGCGTCGTCTCGGCGGTGTCCCCGAAGAAGGCGATCCCGTCGGCGAGGGACGATCCTTGCGCCGTGCCGTTGAAGACCGCGGGTTCCGCGGCGGTGAAGATGGGGACGCCGACAGGACTCCCGGCGAGGTCGATCGCGAGGATGTCTTTCGCCGCCTGTCGAGCGGTCGCCACGGTGCTGCCGGCGTTGCCGGCGTTGATCGAGACGCTTTTGGCCGCGGCCAGGGCGGCCGCATCGGCGGCGTTCTGCATGAAGCGCTGTTGTGTCCAGAGCCGCCCGACATCGATCGCGACCGAGGCCATCCCGAGCAGCATCGCGATCGCGAGCGCGAACAGGACGAGCGTCTGGCCGCGGCTCCCCGCCCAGCGGTCATGCCGATCCGCTGTCGCCACGAGGGTTCGCGACCGCCGGCGGCCCATCAGTTGATCACCATGGTGACCGTCGCCCCCTGGGCGAGGCGGCCGTTGGAGTCGTGCGGGAGGAAGGTGGAGATGAGCGGGACGAAAAGGTCCTGATGGTACGTGATCTGGACGGTCACCTGCTCGCCGGTTCGTGGATCGCTGTCCGTGATGTTCGCGGGAACGGTATACGTCACGACTATGTCTCCGTTCGTGTAGGTCGTCGTGCATGTCGCGCCGGACGCGCACGTCGTCGTCGGGTCGAACCCGGATTGCGTCCACGTCCCGGTCGTCACGAACTGCGGCGACGTGCTGCTGAGCGACCCGAACGCCTGCTGTGCGAAGTAGAGGGCATATGCGTTTCGGCACGCGTCGTTGGTCGCCCTGGTCGTCGTGTTGCATGCCGGGGGCCCGGACTGCAACCCGGCCAGTGAGTACGAGTAGATCGTTGCCGCGCGCGCCCCCTCGCGAGCCGCGTTCGTGATCGTGACCTGGGCGTTGAACACGAGCCCCATCTGGATGATCCCGAGCAGGATGAGCAGGAGCGGGATCAGGACGAGCGAGAACTCCACCAGGCTCTGGCCGCGCGCGCCGTCCCGGCGACGGAGACCTGGGATGCGGCGGTGGGCGCGGTCCATGGTTCGGCGACGGTGCTCCGGGTGCTCTCGACGACGGCCGCCCTG
>DATKTF010000423.1:0-11815 GCA_035531255.1 Cellulomonadaceae bacterium | reverse complement strand
AGCCCGGCATCGGTCGGCGTCAACGGGCCGAGGTGGCGCGGGATGTACAGGCCCGCGACGACGACGATGCTCAACCACGGCCAGCGCGTCCTCCGCCAGGCGAGGTCGACGATGACGGTCGCGAGCACGAGGCCCGACGTGTAGTAGGGATATGTCCCCGGGTCCAGAAGCATGCGCACCGCGAGCGCGATCGCGGGTACCACGAGCCACCGCCGCCGCAGGACCGCGACCGCCCCCAGGGCGGCGCCCAGCAGCACCTGCGCCGGGCGGTCCCAGACGGGCGTCTCCGGTGAGGCGACCCCCAGCGGTCGGAGCGACGAGGAGGCGACGTTGGGGATCGAGAATCCCCCGGCATGGAGCGTCGCCGGATCTGCGATCACGAACGGGAGCCACGCGAGGGCGATTCCCGCGATCCACGACCACGCAGCACGTTGCCATCGCTCGCGCGGGAGCGCGAGGAGCACCGGGACGAAGGCCAGTGCCCACGGCTTCGCGTCGGCCGACGCGGCAAGCAGCAGGGCTGCGGTGGCTGCACGTCCGCGGGAGACCGCGTGGAGAGCGGCGACCAGCAGCGCGAGCGCGAGGGCGTCGTCGAGGTGGGTGTAGTGGACGGCGAGCTCCGCCCAGACCGGCATCAGCACCGCGGCCGCCAGACCACGTTGCCTCGCCGTGACGGTCACCTGCGGGAGGCGCGAGACGGCCATGAGGAGCAGCGGCCCGGCTGCGGCGATAGTGGCCGAGACCAGGAGACCCGACAACCATTCCGGGGCGCCGCTCAGTGGGGCTGCCACCAGGAAGGTCAGCGGTCCCATCTGCAGCTCGGGATGGGTCGCGTACAGGTGGAGACCCGCCAGTCGCCCCGACGACCGGAGCAGTGCGCCGCCCGAGACCACGAAGTGCCAGGACACGAGGGCGTCCGTCGCGTTCATGACCGCCCATACGCCCATCCAGACCCATGGGAACCAGGACGCCTCGATCCACCGCACCACCCGGAGTGCAGGCTCCTGACGTACGGGGACCGCGACCGGTGTCTCCTCCACCTCGACGACCGTCATCCGCGTGTCGACCTCTTCCGGGGCTTGGGGGACGCCTCCGAGGCGGCCAGGGGCGTGCCGGCACGGCGCGATGCGATGCCCACACCTCGAGGTCCCGCTTCGCAGAGTGCAGGCATGAGGGCCCGCGTCATGCGGCGACCACGCCGCAGGGGCGCCGGACTGGTCGCGGGACCACCGGGAGCCCTGGCGCCGATATGGCGACGCGGGCGTGGTGATCCATGACCCGCGAGAGTGCCACAGATGCCTGGACGGAACCTGGGAGCGTCGGGCTCACGGGCGGTCTCCCGAGGCCGGCGCCCGAGGTCCGACCCCCACAGGATCGCTCCCTAGAGTCGTGCGCAACAACGACGGCCGGATATCTGGCGAGGGAAGTGACGACCGTGGCGTGGAGACCACTTCGACGGCGTCGGTGGTGGGTCGCCGCCGCCGTCGTCGTTCTCGCACCCCTCCTCGTCGTGGTTGCGCTGTGGCCCGCGACCCCCGGCGTCGGCGATGCCGGTTCGCTCATCAGCGCGCGCCTCGCTGCGCACGGTGCGCCCGTCCTGGGAACGCTGCCCCGCTCCGACCGGGTTGCCCGGGCACTCGTGGCGACCGAGGACAGCAGGTTCTACGTGACGCCGGGTGTCGACCCGATCAGCGCCGCTCGGGCGGGCGTCGCGATGGTGACCGGGAGCGTCGACACGGGCGCGGCGACGCTCGAGCAGCAGCTCGCGAAGAACCTCTACTTCCCGCAGGACGACGGCCTGATGGACAAGGTGAAGGAGGCGGAGGTCGCACTCAAGCTCGATGCCACCTACACCAAACGAGAGATCCTGGTCATGTACCTCGCCGCCGTGTACTTCGGGCACGGGTACTACGGCCTTCCCGCGGCCTCCGAGGGCTATTTCGGGACGCAGCCCTCCGCATTGACCTGGGCGCAGGCGAGCGTCCTGGCCGGGCTCGTGCAGGCACCGTCGGCCTATGACCCTGTCGAGCACCGTGACGCGGCGCGCCTGCGTCAGCGGCACGTGCTCGACCGCCTCGTCGCCACCGGGGTCCTGACCCCGGCGGAGGCGGACGCGGCATTCGCCGCTCCTCTCCACCTGCGCTGACCGGTCCGTCACCGTCGCCCGATCCGGCTCCATGACGCGAGCGCGCGCGCACCGGCAGGCCGGGAGGTGTCAGGGGCGGGCCGCCACTCGTGCGGCCCGAGGTACGGCGGTCCGCGCGGGACGCGCCGTCTGCATGAAGTGCTCAGCGGCCGCACCGAGCCGCGCGCCACGTCGCCAGATCGCGTCGAGGGACCGGGTGAGGTCGACGCCCGCGAGCGGGACCTCGACGAGTCGCCCGTCCCGGAGCTCGTTGGCCACGGCGAGCTCGCTCAGCACCGCGGGGAAGCTGCCGGAGCTGACGAGCACCTTGACTGCGGCATTGGAGTCGAGCTCGACCGCCGGTGCGACCATGGGTCGTCCGATCGCCGTGCGCAACGTATCGCGGGTACCGGACCCGTCCTCGCGCGACGCCAGTGGTGTCTGCGCGAGCTCGTCCCGCCCGAGTGGCATCCGCCGTCGCGCGAGCGGGTGATCCGGTGCCACCACGAGGACCAGCCGATCGCTCGCGACGCGCCGTCGACGAAGGTCGGTCGGCACCTGCGGGGTCTCGACGAAGCCGAGCTCGATCTCCCTGGCTCTCAAGGCCGCGATGACCTCCTGCGAGTTCGCCACGCGCAGCTGCACCGGCGGCTCCCCCCCGCGCCGACGGAACTCACCCAACCAGGTCGGCGCAAGGTACTCCGCGATCGTCTGGCTGGCCCCGATGCTGAGCTGCTCCGCCTCGCGGGCGGCGAGCGCCTGGCTGCCGGTGAGCAGCGCATCGGTCGCCTCGATCACGCTCCGGCACCACCCGGTGACCATCCGACCCTGGTCCGTCAACATCGCGCCTCGGGTACGGCGATCGAGGAGCTCGAGCCCGAGCTGGCGCTCGAGGACCTGGATCCGCTTGCTTGCGGACGGTTGACTGATCTGCTCGGAGCGGGCGGCCGCGGAGATGCTGCCGAGGTCCGCGACGAGCGCAAGCATCCTCAGCGCCTCGAGGTCGAGCGCCGGACGATGTGCTGGCACCAGGTCTCCTCTCACGCCGACGGCGCTCCCCCGGCCCGTGTCCCACACCCGCGCGAGCGACGCATGGGTATAGCCGTTGGCTATGATGCTATCCGCTATCTGCCGCTACCGGTCGGTCCTCCCGCGCAGCAGAGTCATCAGCGTGACAGTCTCGAGAGTGTCGACCGCCCCCGCAGCCCAGGTGCTCCCGCACACCGATGACGCTCCACACCCTGTGGGCCGAAGGGCCGAGGCGGCCTCGCGGATCCCCGGCCTCGTGCTCGCGGTCGCGATCGCGGTGGCGGCCACCGGCGTCGGGCGCCTCGTCCCGATCGTGGGGGGGCCGGTGGCCGGGATCGTGATCGGCGTCGTCGTCGCCGCGCTGGTCACGCCTGGCGCCCGGTGGCGTCCGGGGATCACGACGGCGAGCAAGACCGTCCTTCAGGCATCCGTCGTGGTCCTGGGCTCCCAGCTCTCTCTCATGCAGATCGTCCACGTCGGGCTGAGCTCTCTCCCGGTGATGCTCGGGACGCTCGCGGCAGCGCTCGTCTCGGCGTACTGGATCGGCCGGTGGCTCGGGGTGACGGGAAACCTCAGGACGCTCGTCGGTGTCGGGACCGCCATCTGCGGAGCGTCCGCCATCGCGGCGGTGACCCCGGTGATCGGTGCCGCAGGAGTCGAGGTCGCCTACGCGGTCACGACGATCTTCCTGTTCAACGTCTCCGCGGTCCTGGTCTTCCCTGTCCTCGGTCATCTTCTCGGGATGAGCCAGCATGCCTTCGGCCTGTTCGCCGGGACCGCGGTGAACGACATGTCGTCGGTCGTCGCGGCGGCCACGACGTACGGCCACACGGCTGCGACGTACGCCGTCGTGGTCAAGCTGACCCGGACCCTCCTGATCATCCCGATCAGCCTCGGCCTCGCTGCACTCGTCGCCCGCCGGGAACGCGCCCGCGCGGCCGCGTCGCACGCGCTCGACGACGGTGCCGAGCCGACCGTCGTCGCCGTCGCCGCGATCCGATCCCGTGTCCACGTGCTGCGGCTCGTGCCGCGGTTCCTCATCGGGTTCCTCGTCGTCGCCGCCGCCAACACGATCGGCCTCGTGCCGGCCGCCCTGCACCCGGCACTGAGCCAGGTCTCGGTCTTCCTGATCACCGTGGCGCTCTCGGCGATCGGCCTGTCGACCGACCTGCCAGGACTCCGCCGTGCCGGGCATCGACCCTTGGTGCTCGGTGCCGCGCTGTGGGTCGTCGTCTCCGTCACGAGCCTTGCACTCCAACGCGTGACGGGTCTCGGCTGAGACGCTCGGCACCCGTGTCCCCGGGTCCCCGGGTCTCGTGGTCCCGTCGGCGGAGGTGCCCAGTGGCGCGCGCGGACGCCCCGCGTGCCCGTGCCGACCTGCACGATCGCGGCTACGCTCGACATGAGCTCATCTCGAGCTGGAGGCGCAATGGCGCGATCGAGCATCCTCGACCGGTTCCGTCCCGTGGGGGCGCCGGGACCGGCCGGTCCGGTGGGGGTTCCGTCCACGGACGTCCCGGGCTACGTCACCGAGCTCGCTCCGGTGTTCGCCGAGCTCGAGGCGGACATCGACACATGCCGCTCCGAGGTACGGGACGCACACCAGCGCGCCGCTGCCGCGGTGGCACAGGCACGTGCGGACGCCGCGGCCGAGGTCGCCCGAGCACGGCGCGAGGCTGCGGCCGCCCGCGCGGCCGCAGCGGCGGCGGTCACCGAGGCCGCCGCGCAGGACGACGCCCGGGTGATCGCGTCCGCGCAGGAACAGGCACGCGTCATCGGGGCGTCGGGCACGACGCGACTCCCCGGTGTCGTTCGCCAGGTGGTCGACCGGTTGCTGCAGGATCTGCTCGGAGAGGCTCGATGAGCCGAGGTGGGCGCCGACTGGGTGGCCGCGACGGTCCGAGCACGGGCCCTCGCCCGACGCCGCGCAGGTTCGGGCGCGAGCGCCGTCATCGCTCGCGCGGCCACCTTGCGCGACGGGCTCGATCTGCTCGTCGGGACCGCCTACGAACCACGCGTGGCCCGCGCGACCGACATGGTCGCCGTGGAGCGGGCGACTGACGAGACCGTCCTGTGGCAGCTCCGCGTCCTCGCCGGGTGGCTACCGGCCACGGCGTCACGGCTGTGCCGGACCGCCGCGGCCGCGTTCGAGCGGGACAACATCCTGGTGCTCGCCGCGCATCTCGGCGACGGGCGGCCGGCGCCGGAGGCCTTCGACCTGGGGGCACTCGGCACCGCGTGGTCGAGGCTGCAGACCTCCGGTTCCGTCGCCGAGCTGTACGCGGGGCTCGCTCGTTCCCCCTGGGGTGCCGTCGACGCCGAGGACGCCGCTGCGCTCCGGGACGTCCTCACGGTGGTGTGGCTCCGGCGGCTCGCCGACATCGCAGCTGCGGCGCGACCCTGGGCACTGGCCGGGGCCGCGTTGGTCGCCACCCGGACCGTGCTCGTCGATCGCGCCGAGCCGTCACCGCGACTGTGCCGCCTTCTGCGGCCGCTCATCGGATCGGCGTGGGAGCACGCGGCGGATCTCGATGCGATCCGGTCCGCCCTCCCCCGTGCGACGGGAACGCTCCTCGCGGGGATCGAGACACCCCTGGACCTGTGGCGGGCGGAGGCGCGCGCCACGATCGCCGTCGAGACGGACGCGTTCCGGCTCCTGCGGTCTGCGCTTCCCGGTCCCGATGCCGTCCTGGGGGCTCTCGCGGTGCTCGCGACCGACGCCTGGCGTGTTCGCGCCGCACTCGCGTCGGCATCGCTCGGGTCCGGGCACAGCGAGGTGCTCGATGCCGTGGCGTGAGGCACTGAGCCCGATGCGGATGGAACGGGTCGCTCTCGTATCTCCCGTCGAGACCTGTCGTACTGTCCTCGAGGAGGTGGCGCGCCAGGCCGTCGTCGAGCTCGATCTTCCGTACCAGCCCGGCGACGGAGACGACGAGATCGACCGGGCGGTCGCGGCCGCGGTGGTCTCGGGCCCGGTTGCCGGCCTGGTCGGCTGGACCGCGACGCGCGATCTCCCGGCGCTGGCGACCGCCGTGGCGGTGCACGGCGCCTCCGTCGTCCCGCTCGTGCATTCTCGCGGCGTCGACCCTCCGACCCTGCTCGTCGGCGCCGGACGACCGCGCCTCTCGCGCACGCTCGTGGACACGTACGGGACGGTCCCCTACGCAGACGTGGATCCGTCCCGACTGGCCGCCTTCGCCTACGTCGTGATGTTCGGCATGATGTTCGGCGACGTGGGGCACGGCGTCGTCCTCGTCGCCTTCGGCCTCGTCCTGCGCGGCGCCCGGTTCCCTCGGCTCGTCACGCTGCGTCGGGCCTGGCTCTTCGTGACCGGCGCCGGCCTGACGTCGATCGTGTTCGGGGCGCTGTACGGCGAGGCCTTCGGCCCGACCGGTCTGGTCCCGGTGCTCTGGCTCGAACCGCTCACGAGTCCTGTCTCCCTGATGCTCGCGGCGCTCGTCGTCGGAGCGGTGCTCCTGGGGGGCGCCTACGCGCTGGGCACCATCAACAGGGTGCGCGAAGGAGGCTGGGCGTATGCGCTGTACGCACGGACCGGCGTCGCCGGCTCCGCCCTGTTCATCGCCGTCGGACTGGCGGCCTGGGGGATCACGGCCTCCGTCGGACCGCTCGTGACCGCCGGGGGCGTGCTGGCAGCGGTGGCCCTTGCCCTCATCCTCGCCGGCCTCGTCGTCGAGGCCGGCGGTGGTGCGACCGGAATCTTCCAGGCCGTCATCGAGTGGGTCGACACCGTGGCGCGGCTCGGCTCGAACATCGTGTCGTTCGCCCGACTCGCTGCCTTCGGACTCACGCACGCTGCCCTGCTGTCGGTCGTGTGGAGCGGGACGACAGCCCTGTGGGCACCCGACTGGCGAGCGGTCGCCGCAGTACTCGTCTTCGTCCTGGGGAACGTCCTGACCTTCGCGCTCGAGGCACTCGTCGCCGGTATCCAGGCCCTGCGACTCGAGTACTACGAGCTCTTCTCGCGGGTCTTCCTCTCCGAAGGGCGCCCGTTCCGCGCGTGGGCGCCGGCGATCCGAACGGTGCCCGCGGAACCCGGTTCGAACGGCCCGACGACCCGCACCGACAGCACGACCGAAGGGAACAGACCGTGAACCCGTGGATCGGCACCATTCCGGTGGTCCTCCTGGCCATGGTGGGAGGGTTCATGCTCGTCCGACGACGCCGACGTGCCGGAGTCGCGGCGCTCGTGGTCCTCGACGCGGTCGTTCTCGTGGCCGCGCTCGTCGTGCTCGCCGTCGCGCTCGACGGCAGCGCCGCGTCCGCGTCCGTCCTGCCTGCGGCTTCCGGGACCACGACGGCCGGAATCGGCGGTTCGGCCCTCATCGCCGCCGCGATCGCGGTCGCCGGCTCCTCGATCGGTGCGGCCTTCGCGGTCGCCTACACCGGGTCGGCTGCACTCGCTGCCATGAGCGAACGTCCCGAGATCTTCGGGAGGGCGATGGTGGTCGTCGGGCTCGCGGAAGGCATCGCGATCTATGGACTCATCATTGCCGTGATCCTCATCGGCAAGGCCTGACGGGGCGCCCGATGACGCACGGGACGGTCGTCGCCCTCGGTGAGCCCGCTCTGGTCGAGGGCTACCGGCTCGTGGGCGCGGTGGTGCGCACAGCCGAGACCGCGGCAGCCGTCTGCGAGGCGTGGCGCGACCTCCCGGACGGGACCGCTCTCGTCGTGCTCACGAGCAGTGCGGCACGCGCGCTGGGGACACGTGCCTTCGCACCGGACGCCCCGCTGACGGTCGTGATCCCGTCATGAGCGCGCTCCCTCGGTCGTCGTCCGCCTCGCTCGAACCTCTCCGCGCGGCGCTCCGCGCGGCGGCCGAGCGCGAGTCCGCCCAGGTCCGGGCCGATGCAGCGGTCGAGGTGGCGGGGCTGCTCGAGAGCGCGCGCCGTGAGTCCACACGCATTCGCGCCGACGCCGTCGCCGAGGGCGCCGCCGTCGCGCGGGGCTCCGCTGCGCTCCGCTCCGCCCGGATGCGTCGCGAGGCACACGAGATCGTCCTCGCCCGGCAGGACCAGGTGTATGCGACGCTCGTGGCCGGGGTGGGCGCAGCCGCATCGGCGCTCCGCACCGATCCTCGTTACCCGGCCCTCCTGGATCGGCTCACCGAGCGCGCCAGAGAGCTCCTCGGACCTCAGGCGGTCGTGACGGAGAGCCCCGAGGGAGGCATCGTCGCCGAGCGGGGATCGAGGCGTCTCGACCTCTCCTTGCCATCAGTCGCGAAGGCGGCCCTCGGGGCGGTGGCACCGGAGGTGAGCACGCTGTGGACGTCATGAAGATGGCGGTCGGAGGGGCAGCCGGAGGAGCACCGCCGCACCAGCGCGCGGGTGCCGTGATCCGGGTGAACGGGCCGCTGGTCGAGGTCGAGGGGGTCGACGGGATCTCGATGCTCGAGCTGGTCGCACTCGGGCCGGAGCGCATCACGGCGGCGACGGTGGCGATCCGGGGTGCCCGCGCGACGCTGCAGGCGTACGAGTACACGGGCGGGCTGCGTGTCGGCGACCGCGCCGAGGCCACGGGCCAGCAGCTGTCCGGTCTCTTCGGTCCGGGGTTGCTCGGTCAGGTCTTCGACGGACTGATGCGACCGCTGTCCTCCGCCGCGACGTGGCTGACGCCGGACCGCGCGCCGGCTACCGAAGACCCTCAGACCCTCGCCCGGGTCTGGCGGTTCGTCCCGTCCGCGCCGATCGGCGCCCACGTGTCGCCCGGCGACGTGCTGGGGACGGTTCCGGATGCCGGGTCGGTCGAGCACCGGGTTCTCGTCCCGTGGGACGCGACCGGTGGACTCACGTGGATCTCACCGGAGGGCGAGATGCGCGTCGCGGACGTCGTCGCGCGCATCGGGGACCGCGCGGTCCGCCTCGGGGAGCCGTGGCCGGTGCGAGTGCCGCGACCCTTCCGCAACCGTCCGGCGGGAGCGGTACCGCTGCACACCGGGCAGCGGGTGCTCGACCTCCTGTACCCGGTGGCGCGAGGCGCCGCAGCCGCGGTGCCCGGCGGTTTCGGCACGGGCAAGACGGTGCTCCTGCAGCAGATCGCCAAGTGGAGCGACGCCGACGTGATCGTGTACGTCGGGTGCGGCGAGCGGGGCAACGAGATGGCCGACGTCCTCGACGGCCTGTCGCAGCTCGTCGACGCCCGGACCGGCGGCCGCCTGATCGACCGGACGGTCATCATCGCCAACACGTCGAACATGCCGATGATGGCGCGAGAGGCCAGCATCTACACCGGTGTCAGCGTGGCGGACTTCTACCGGGACATGGGGTACGACGTCGTGGTCATCGCCGACTCGACGTCGCGCTGGGCGGAGGCGTTGCGCGAGTTCGCGAACCGGAACGGCGACCTGCCCGCCGAGGACGGGTACCCCGCTGATCTCGCGTCGGAGCTCGCGGCGTTCTACGAGCGCGCCGGTCGGGTGACCACCCTCGGCGGTGCCGAGGCGTCGGTCACGGTCATCGGTGCGGTGTCTCCACCCGGGGGTGACCTCACCGAACCCGTGACGACCGACACCCAACGCTTCATCCGGTCGCTGTGGCTGCTCGACCGCGACCTCGCCTACTCACGCCACTATCCCGCAGTGAGCTGGACCGGCTCGTTCGCCCGCGACACCGTCGCCCTCGGGTCGTGGCACGTGGCGAACGGCGATGCTGGGTGGCCCGCTCGGCGCGCCCGGGCCACCGCGCTCCTGGCGGAGGCCGACCGGCTCGGCGCACTCGCCGAGATCGTGGGGCCGAGCTCGCTGCCGGGCCACGAGCGGATGGTCCTGCTCGGCGGCCGACTGCTGCGTGACGGGGTGCTCATGCAGAACGCCCTGAGCGACAACGACGGCTTCTGCAGCGCCGCGAAGGGCGCCGCTCTCCTCGACATGGTGCTGGCGGTGGTCGACGCGTGCGAACACCTCATCGAGAGCGGTGTCGCCGCGACCACCATCGAGCAGGCCGACCACGGGCTCGTGCTCCGCGCGCGGGAAGAGACCGGTCCCGACGACGCCGACGCCGTCCGCGAGCGTGCCCTCGAGGCTCTGCGGCTGCTCGAGGAGCTCCGATGACAGCGACCGGCCCGGTTCCCGCGGCCCCGGCACAACCGGGCGACCCGGACGTGGCCCGTCGCCTCGCGGCGCAGGTCTCGTACGGCGACGTGCGGGAGCTGCGTGGACCACTGCTCGTCCTCGGTGACGTCGACGGCGTGGGGTGGGACGAGTTCGCCACGGTCGAGGCACCCGGCGGGGAGCGGCACGGGCTGGTGCTGGAGGTGGACCGGGACCTCGTCACGGTGCAGGTGCTCGAGAGCACCGATGGGTTGGCCCCTGGTGGGGTGCGCGTCCGTTTCGCCGGGCGGCCGCTCCGGCTCGCCGTCGGCACGGGTTGGCTCGGGCGGGTGTGCAACGGGCGCGGTGAACCTCTCGACGGCGGGCCACCCGTCACCGGCACGGTCGCCAGGCCCGTCAGCGGCTGGCCCCTCAACCCGGTGCACCGCGAGCCGCCGCAGGAGCCCGTGCTGACTGGCATCTCCGTGATCGACGCGCTCACGACTCTCGTGCGCGGCCAGAAGCTCCCGATCTTCTCCGTCCCCGGAATGCCCCACCTGACCCTGGCGACACAGATTGCCGCCCAAGCCACCTCGAAGGGCACAGGATTCCGGGTGGTGTTCGCAGCGATGGGGATGACCCACGCCGACATCGCCTACGTTCGGGACCGTCTCGAGGAACGGTCCGCCGCCGGGGAGCTCGTCCTGCTGCTCAACGCTGCTGACGACCCGGTGATCGAACGGATCCTGACCCCCCGGATCGCCTTGACGATCGCCGAGGAGCTCGCCTACGTCGAGGGCAACGACGTGCTCGTGATCATGTCCGACATGACGTCCTACGCCGAGGCCGTTCGCGAGGTCTCGGCCGCCCGTCGGGAGATCCCGGCCCGCCGTGGGTATCCCGGCTATCTCTACAGCGACCTGGCGAGCCTGTACGAACGCTGCGGACGGATCCGCGGTCGGCCGGGCTCCGTCACGATCCTGCCGGTCCTCACGATGCCTGCGGGCGACATCACGCACCCGGTCCCCGACCTCACCGGCTACATCACCGAAGGCCAGATCGTCCTGTCTCCCGAGGTCGATGCGCGCGGTGTGTACCCGCCCGTGGACGTGCTCTCGTCCCTGTCCCGACTGATGCGCAGCGGGGCAGGACGTGGCCGCACCCGGGAGGACCACCTCGACGTCGCCGCCCAGGTCATGGCCGCGCTCGCGCGCGCCCGGCAGGCGGCCGAGCTCGCCGAGCTGGTCGGCTCCGCAGCGCTCAGCGAGACGGATCGCAGCTACCTGGCCTACCGGGACGTGGTCGAGCACCGGCTGTTCGACCAGGGTGCCGACGAGCTGCGGTCGCTCGAGGACACTCTCGGACGCGCCTGGGCGGCACTCGCCGAGCTGCCCGCGCGCGAGCTCACGATGCTCCCGACGGCCTTCCTCGACCGCTACCTTCCCGCACGAACGGAGACACCATGACCGACACCGGCCGCGCCGGGCGCATGCGGCTCGAGCGTCGGCTGCTCATCGCTCGGCACGGCGCCGACCTCCTGGATCGCAAACGGCAGATCATGACCGACGAGCTCGAACGGCTCCAGCTCAACGCCGAACGCGTCTCTGACGAGT
>DATKTF010000422.1:0-2027 GCA_035531255.1 Cellulomonadaceae bacterium | reverse complement strand
CCGCCGCGCTCGCGCGGACGACCCCCGCGGTGCAGGCGCGGCTCGATCGTCCTGCAGGACCGCGCCCCTCCCGCGACGCGCACCTGACCACGTCGGACGTCGACGGGACCCCCGACCCGATGCCGGCGTGCTGCGCCCTCGCCCAGGCCGCCGTCGAGGTGATCCGCGGCGCGCGACCCCTCGGCCAGCTCGTGCGGTGGCTGACTCCGGGGGTCTACGACGCCGTCGGGCGCCGGGCGGCGCTCACGACCGGGTCCCAGGCCTCCCAGACGGGGATGCGCACCACGATCCGCCGCGTGCGGCTGTGCCGGTTCGGCACCGATGCCGTCGAGGCGACCGTGGTCGTCGACGACGGACCGCAGGTCCGCGCGGTCGCCCTACGGATGGAGCTCCATCGCGGGGCGTGGCGGGGCGTGGCACTCGAGATCGGCTGAGCGAACCCGCCGCACCGACCGGCGGTCCGATGAGGAGGTCAGCGCTGCTTGTGCTGCGCCTTCGACGCCCGCCGCCGCTCCTGACGGTTGCCGCCCTGCCCGCCCTGGTTGCTGGATGTGGCCGCGTCGCCGGCCGAGCCGTCAGCAGGCCGCGTCTCCACGGTGCTGCCGTCCTCGCTCGGCGCCGAGTACTGCAGCGGGACGCTCTTCTCGGGGCCGTCGATGCCCTTCGCCACGAGGCGACCTGCCGCTCCGAGTGCGGTCCGGGCAGCCTCGACCTCGGGAGTCTGCACGGCCTCGTCGGCCTCCTCCGGGGTCGGCTCGGCCACCCTCACCTCGAGGTTGAACAGGTACCCGACCGACTCTTCCTTGATCGCGTCGGTCATCGCGGAGAACAGCTGGAACCCCTCGCGCTGGTACTCGACGAGAGGATCGCGCTGTGCCATCGCGCGCAGGCCGATGCCCTCCTTGAGGTAGTCCATCTCGTACAGGTGCTCGCGCCACTTCCGGTCGAGCACCGACAGCACGACTCGACGCTCGAGCTGACGAAGGTTCTCCGAGCCGAGCACCTCCTCACGGGCCGCGTAGGCGAGCCTGGCGTCGCTCAGCACCTCGGTGAGGATCAGCTCAGCGGTCACCCGCGCCTCACCACCGGCCTGCTCGAGGACCTCGTCCGTCGTGATCGACACGGGGTAGACGGCTCGAAGCGCGGTCCACAGCGCGTCGAGGTCCCACTGCTCCGAGGTGCCCTCCGACGTCGCGCCGGTGACGTAGGCGGTGAGCACGTCCTCGATGAAGTGCTGGATCTGATCCTCGAGATCCTCGCCCTCGAGCACGCGCCGACGCTCGTCGTAGATCACCGAACGCTGACGGGACAGGACGTCGTCGTACTTCAGCACGTCCTTACGGATCTCGAAGTTGCGCGACTCGACCTGCGACTGCGCGCTCGCGATCCCCCGGGTGACGATCTTCGACTCGAGCGGCATGTCGTCCGGGAACCCGGCCCGGGTCATCATCGACTCCGCGAGACCCGAGTTGAACAACCGCATGAGGTCGTCCTGCAGCGACAGGTAGAAGCGGGACTCACCCGGGTCGCCCTGACGGCCGGAGCGCCCGCGAAGCTGGTTGTCGATGCGGCGGGACTCATGCCGCTCGGTCCCGAGCACGTACAACCCGCCGAGCTCGACGACCTCGTCGTGCTCGGCCGCGACCGCCGCGGTCGCCTTCGCGAGGGCGGCGGGCCACGCGGCCTCGTACTCCTCCGGGTTCTCGGCCGGGTCGAGCCCTTGTTGCGCCATGTCGGTGACGGCCATGAACTCGGCGTTGCCCCCGAGCATGATGTCCGTCCCGCGACCGGCCATGTTGGTCGCGACCGTGACGGCTCCCTTGCGTCCCGCCTGCGCGACGATCGACGCCTCGCGCGCGTGCTGCTTCGCGTTGAGGACCTCGTGCGGGATCCCGGCCCGTACGAGCAGCTTGGACAGCCTCTCCGACTTCGCGACGGACGCGGTGCCGATCAGCACCGGCTGGCCGTTCTCATGGCGCTCTGTCACGTCGGAGACGATGGCCTCGAACTTCGCGTCCTCGGTCCGG
>DATKTF010000421.1:0-2446 GCA_035531255.1 Cellulomonadaceae bacterium | reverse complement strand
GTGACGGCCCGTGTGGGCGGCGATTCGCGTGCACGACCAGTCGGACCGGACGCGGGCGGTGCACATGTTCGGCCACCGGCCGAGGGTCGTGTCCGGCGGCAAGCCCTGCAGGCGTGCGGGGTAGCGGACGGACCAGCCTTGGGCCCACCGGTACTCGAGCAGCTCCTGGACGCGCACGTGGCGCGCGAGAGCGCGGAGGTAGGTGCCGGGGTCGACGGTCATCGGGCGGCCCGCCGCTCGAACAGGACCAGCGCGCGCAGGAGCGCACCGACGAGGATCACCGCGAGCAACGCCCGACCGTCGAACCGGCCGGCCGGCGTCGGGTACACGACGAGGGACACCGCGAGCGCGGTGATGCCGAACGCGAGGGTCGTGATGATGCGCATCACCGTCGGCCTGCTCTCTTGCGGGCCGCGTCGACGCGAGCCGCGGCGATGATGCCGGCGACGGCGAGGACCGCGAGGGCGGCGGCCTGCGTGCGGGTCGCGTGGACCAGGGTCAGGAGCGCGGCGACGAGGATGGCGAGTCCGCCGACGTTCAGGACGATGCCGAGCATGCGGGCCGCGGCGTACCCGTCACGGCGCTGGCGGGGCCACCAGGAGCGCTGGCGGCGGGTCACCGGGCACCGACCAGGACGCGGACCGCGGCGACCGCCTCGCGGCCATAGGCCTTGCGGACCGCGGCGGTCTCGAGCAGGTCGATCATCGCGTCACGGGACAGGCCCTGGGCGAGGAGCAGTGCGGCGAGAGCATCCGCCTTGCGGGCCTTGAGCCCTCTCGGGTCGTGCTCGCGCTGGACCGTCCAGGCGGGGAGTGCGTTCGCGGCGAACATGGGTAGGCCTTCCGAGTCGTCGAAGCCGGAGAGGAACAGTCAGAGAGAGGTCTGCAGCGGCACGGGTGGTGCCGCGGCGAGGAGCCGGTTCAGATCAGCGATCGCGATGTCAGCCCGGACCAGCGCACGGCGGTACGCCTCGAGGTTCAGGTCGAGGTCCTGCTCGCTACCCCGCAGAGCTGCGAGCGCCTTCGTCAGGCGGTCGGTCGCGGTGTACGCGGCATCACGTGCGGAGGCGCGCTGGACCGCCGCGTTGTTCGCCGTCGGCAGGTGGAACGTGTCGAAGAACCGGGGCGCGTGGGCCGGGACGCTCGCCGGCGCCTGGCCCGTCACGACGGGCTGACCAGGCGGTGAGGGCGACGGCACGCGGGATCCGTGCACGGCACCGCGTTCCCGCGCAGATGGATGCGAAGCGCCGACGCGTAGGCATCCGGGAGGCCGAGCAGCTCGGAGGCGATGACCGCGGCGACCTCCGATGCCGTGCCGCTCACGACGACGCGGGATGTCGGAGCGCCGGCGGGCGCGGTCGGGGAGACCCCAGGGGGTAGGACCTCCCCGACCGGCCGGTCATCCTCCAGGGGGCCAGAGGACGTCCTGATGTGCGGTCCAGCCTTGACCGCGCGGCACTTCGCGCACCGGCACCCCGCGACCCACGCGGGGGAGAACGGGTGGTTCGGGGGTGCGCGGTGAGCGATCTCGACGAGCATCGCGACGTCGTCGGTCATCCGGTACACCCGGACCATCGTCCTGACGAGCAGGTAGAGGACGACGCCGAGCATGAATGCAAGGACGGTGACGTTGCTCATCGCGGGCTCCTGCGGAAGTAGACGGGGTCGACGGCCGTGCGGTGGCACCGGCCGTCCGTGCACGGCTCGGGTACCTCGCACGCCAAGGCCCCCGACACGTCGAAGTCGATGTGCAGGTGTGCGGTACCCGGGACGATCGGCGCGAGCCTCTGCTCGAGGCGACGCAGACGCTGACTGAGCCCGACGAGCACGAGCAGGAGCATCAGGAGCACGAACAGCACCGCGGCGAACGTCACCGCCACGAGCGGGCTCACGACGCGCTCCTGACGCACTGCCCCTGGACGCGGGCCGCGAGCGCTGAGAGGCTCGCCGGATGGGACTGTTCAGCAGGAAGTCGAAGGACGCGCCGGTGCCGATCGCCGAGGATCTCGATGCGCCGATGCTGAAGACCTCGGGGGGCGGCCGTGAGGTGGAGATCGTCGTGCCCGCGGGGTCCAGCGGACGCAACTACCCTGACGTGCTCCGTGCGCTCGGCCTCGGCCAGTTGGCCCCGGGCGAGGGATCGGTGCGCGTCGATGTCGTGCTGGTCAAACGCGGGGAGACCATCACCGTGAAGTCCGCTGGACGTGATGTCGGCGTCATACCGGCGGCACGGTTCGCGGTGACCGCCAAGGCGATGGCGAGCGTGCCCGCCGATGTCGTTCGAGTCCGCGCGAAGCTCTGGCGATCCGCGAAGGACCGCACCTACGGCCTTCGTGTGTACCTGCCCTGGGGCCTCAAGCCGGCCGACCAGTAGGGCATTCACGACGCGCTCCGCTCGGCGTGGGTGGCGCCGAGCAGATCGGCGACGTCGACGTCGAGGAGATCGG
>DATKTF010000420.1:0-3530 GCA_035531255.1 Cellulomonadaceae bacterium | reverse complement strand
CGACGTCGGCGTCTTCTTCGACGAACCGGGTCGCACGGTTCCCGACCCGTTCTTCGGAGGTGCGGGACCGGCGCGCACCGGGTGCACCGAGTGCGGCGCCTGCATGACGGGGTGTCGCATCGGTGCGAAGAACACCCTGGTGAAGAACTACCTGCATCTCGCCGAGTCGGCCGGTGCGCAGGTGCATCCGATGACGACGGTGACCGAGCTGCACCCGCAGGCGGACGGCAGCTGGCTGGTGAGGAGCCGAAGGACCGGGCCCGGTGGTGCGCGGCGGGCGGCCGTGTGGCGCGCGCGCGAGGTCGTCCTCGCCGCCGGTGCGCTCGGGACGCAGACCGTGCTGCACCGCAACGTCCAGGCCGGCCGTCTGCCGCACCTCTCGCGACGGCTCGGGGAGCTGACCCGGACGAACTCGGAGGCGCTGCTCGGGGCGAGCGCTCCGCGGGTGGACCCGGACCGCGACCTGTCCCACGGTGTGGCGATCACGTCGTCGTTCTTCACCGATCCCCGCACCCACGTCGAACCGGTCAGGTACGGGCCGGGCTCCAACGCGATGGCCTTGCTGCAGACCGTCCTGACGCGCGGCGCGCCGCGGTGGCGTCGGTGGACCCTCGTCGTGTCGGGCTATGCCCGGGAGCTCGCGAGGCGACCGGTGACGACCGTGCGCGCGCTGTCGCCGTACCGCTGGAGCGAGCGGACGACGATCGCCCTGGTCATGCAGGCCCGTGACAACTCGTTGACGACCCGCTGGGTGAGGGGACCGTGGGGTGGGCACCTGTCGAGCCGTCAGGGTCCGGGCGAGCCGAACCCGACCTGGATCCCCGCCGGTCACCGTGCGGCCACCCTGCTCGCGGAGGAGCTCGGTGGCGTGCCGGGCGGGAGCTGGGGCGACCTCGTCAACATGCCGATGACCGCGCACTTCCTCGGCGGCTGCCCGATCGGCGCGACCCCGGACGAGGGCGTGATCGATCCGTACCAGCGCGTGCACGGCTACCCGACGCTGCACGTGCTCGACGGTGCCGCGGTGACCGCGAACCCCGGGGTGAACCCGTCCCTGACCATCACGGCGCAGGCTGAGCGGGCGTGCGCCTTCTGGCCGAACGCGGTCGACGCCGACCCGCGACCGCCGCAGGGTCGCCCCTACGTCCGGCTCGACCCGGTCGCGCCCGCTCGCCCGGTCGTCCCCGCCGGGGCGCCCGGTGCCCTGCGTCGCTCGCCGGACGGTCACGGGGGTCCCGGCCACTAAGATCGTCGGGTCGCCTTCCTGGCGTCGCACCGATCCCGGAAGGACCCCTCCGTGCTCCGCACCCACACGGCCGGCTCATTGCGAGCCGAGCACATCGGCCAGACCGTCACCCTCACGGGTTGGGTCGACCGGCGTCGGGATCACGGCGGTGTCGCCTTCATCGACCTGCGTGATGCCTCGGGGATCGCCCAGGTCGTGATCCGTGACGAGGCGGTCGCGCACGGGCTGCGCAACGAGTACGTCCTCCAGGTGACCGGAGCGGTCGGGGCCCGCCCCGAGGGCAACGCCAACGACCACCTCGCCACGGGTGCCGTCGAGCTGGTCGCGCACGACGTCGTCGTCCTCAACGAGTCCGCGCCGCTCCCGTTCCAGGTCTCGTCGGCCCTGGACGAGCACATCGGCGAGGAGGCGCGGCTGAAGTTCCGCTACCTGGACCTGCGCCGGCCGGCACCCGCCGCCGCGCTGCGGCTGCGCTCGAAGGCCAACGGGGCCGCGCGTCGCGTTCTCGACGCGCACGACTTCGTCGAGATCGAGACACCGACGCTGACGCACTCGACCCCGGAGGGTGCGCGCGACTTCGTGGTGCCCGCTCGCCTGTCGCCCGGCTCGTGGTACGCCCTTCCGCAGTCGCCCCAGCTGTTCAAGCAGCTGCTCATGGTGGCCGGGATGGAGCGGTACTACCAGATCGCGCGCTGCTACCGGGACGAGGACTTCCGTGCCGACCGGCAGCCGGAGTTCACCCAGCTCGACATCGAGATGAGCTTCGTCGAGCAGGACGACGTGATCCAGGTCGGCGAGGAGGTGCTCGTCGCCCTCTGGGAGCTCATCGGGTACACGATCCCCACGCCGATCCCGCGGATGACGTTCGCCGACGCGATGGCGCGGTTCGGATCGGACAAGCCGGACCTGCGGTTCGGTCTCGAGCTCGTCGACCTGACCACGTACTTCGCGGACACGACGTTCCGGGTCTTCCAGGCGCCGTACGTCGGTGCGGTCGTTCAGCCGGGCGGTGCGGCGACACCCCGTCGCGGCTTCGACGCCTGGCAGGAGTGGGCCAAGCAGCGCGGCGCCAAGGGTCTCGCGTACGTGACGGTCGGGGAGGACGGCACCCTCGGCGGACCGGTCGCGAAGAACCTGTCGGACGCCGAGCGTGACGGACTCGTGGCGGCCGTCGGTGCGGCACCGGGCGACGCGGTGTTCTTCGCCGCGGGCAAGACGACTGACGCCCGCGCGCTGCTCGGCGCCGCGCGGCTCGAGATCGGCAAGCGCGGCGGGCTGATCGACGAGGGCCAGTGGTCGTTCGTGTGGGTCGTCGACGCGCCGCTCTTCAAGCCGACCGGGGAGGACGACGACGTCGCCGTCGGTGGCGGCTCATGGACGGCGGTGCACCATGCGTTCACCTCCCCGACGCCGGAGTGGATCGGCCGGTTCGAGGATGACCCGGGTGCTGCGCTGGCCTACGCCTATGACATCGTCTGCAACGGCAACGAGATCGGCGGCGGGTCGATCCGTATCCACCGCCGTGACGTGCAGGAGCGGGTCTTCGCCGTGATGGGGATCGGCGAGGAGGAGGCCCAGGAGAAGTTCGGCTTCCTGCTCGACGCCTTCGCCTTCGGTGCGCCGCCGCACGGCGGGATCGCCTTCGGCTGGGACCGCATCCTCACGCTGCTCACGGGGTCGGCGTCGATCCGCGACGTGATCGCCTTCCCGAAGTCCGGCGGCGGCTTCGACCCGCTGACCGGCGCACCGGCTCCGATCAGCGCCGAGCAGCGGCGCGAGGCCGGTGTCGACGCCGTGGTGAAGCCCGTCCAACCCGGTGCCGACACACCTCCTGCGGGTGGGTCGGCGCCGCACGTGGAGTGAGCGCCGATCCCGCACCGGCGTGGTGGCGCGCGGCCGCGACCCGGGTCGCGGAGCTGCCTGCGCCGTGGTGCATCGAGCCGTACCTGCTCGGTGAGCATGCCCTGGCCACGGTGGTCTCGGCGTGGGGGACCTCGACGGCCGTCGTGGCACTCATGGAGGGACTCGGCCGCGACCGCGGGCTGTTCGGTGTCGGACGTGCCGAGGACGTCGCGGCGGTGCTGAGCTCGGTGGCACGTCGTGACGCGAGTGCCGCCGGCGGAGCGCGGTACGCGACGATCACGCGAGGCGCTGTGGAGCTGCTCGCCCCGGACGTGCGTGACGCGGTGGGCTTCGGCGGGTCGGGCTCGTCCTGGGACTGGATGTGGACGGATGCCCGGCTGAACGTGGAGGACCACTCGGGGGCGGAGCGGCTTCCGCTCGG
>DATKTF010000419.1:0-3120 GCA_035531255.1 Cellulomonadaceae bacterium | reverse complement strand
GTCCGACTTCCAGACGCGGAAGGCGCAGCTCGATGCGCTCGTCGGTGTCATCTACCCGAAGCGAACGCAACCGCTCGCACCGACGTCGACCTTTGCACGCCCACTCCTCGGTTCGTACGGCCCGGTGACCGCCGATCTCGTCGCCAAGAGCAACGGGCGGTACGTCGCCGGCGACTACGCAGGGCTCAGCGGGCTGCAGGCGCAGTACGACGACGTGCTCGCGGGGACGCCCGGCATCATGGTCGCGACCAACTTCGCTCCCACGACGCCGCTCTTCGAGAAGCCGGCCGTCAACGGCACCTCGGTGACCCTCACCCTCGATGTCGCTACCCAGAATGCCGCCGAGTCCGCGCTCACGGGGAGCGGTGGCGTTCCGTCGGCCCTCGTCGCCGTGGACGTCAAGACCGGTGACCTCCTCGCGGTCGCGAACTCGCCGTCGTACGGCATCGACCGGGCGCTGACCGGAACCTACCCACCCGGCTCGACGCTCAAGGTCGCCACGACGTACTCGCTGCTCAGCAAGGGATTGTCGCCCACCACCACGGTCACGTGCCCACCGTCGGTCACCGCGGGCGGGCTCAAGGTCTCCAACTACGCCGGCGAGACCTTCGGCTCGGTGCCGTTCTCGTTCGACTTCGCGCAGTCCTGCAACACCGCGTTCGTCCAGCTCTCCGAGACGATGGGCAACTCGGACGTCCATGACGCGGCGGTCGCTCTCGGCGTCGGTGCAGGGTGGGAGAAGCACCTCGGGATCCCGGACGTCGCGGCCGGGTCGGTCCCGGTGGCCACCTCGACCGCCGAAAGGGCCGCCACCGCCTTCGGTCAGGCGAAGACGCTTGCCTCGCCCGCGGACCTCGCGGTGATGGCGGCGTCAGTCGCACGCGGCAGCTACGTCGAACCTGCTCTCGTCGCGTCGCCTGCCGTCGCAGGCGCGGACCGGACCGCGCACCCGCTCGACACCACCGCCATCAACCAGCTCCGCGACCTGATGCGGCTGGTCGTGACGGAGGGCACGGGGCAGGTGATGGCGTCCACGCCCGGCGCTCCCGTCTACGGCAAGACCGGGACGGCGGAGTACGGGACGGACACTCCACCCAAGACCCACGCGTGGTTCGTCGGTTGGCAGGGCGACGTCGCGTTCTGCGTCCTGGTCGAGGACGGGGCGAGCGGTGGATCGGTGGCTGCCCCCCTCGCCAAGGCGTTCCTCACGACCCTGAACGGCTGATCCGCGGGCCCTCACGGGTCCGTGAACACCGCGGGGGGAGCTAGCCGGGAACCGCGGCGGTGTGCAGGAGCGAGGTGAGGTGGGAGTCCCACTCGAGCATGTAGAAGTACCACGGCGTGCTGCGGAACCCGATCGCCTCGAGGCCCGCTGCGGAGACCGTCCGCGTGTACGCGTCGATGGCCGCGTGCACGGCCGCCGAGTCGGCGGGCGCAAGAGCCTGGAAGCGCACGAGATCGCCTGCCGGCACGTTGTACTTGAACTCGGGCTTGATCCAGAAGAGCGCGTTCGCGATCAGCCCGTGGTCGAGGAGGTCCTTGATCACTCGTCCGTTGCCCCGATGGAACCTGTTGTTGTCGAGGGCGTACGAGTGTGCGACGTGCGTCACCGTCCTACCGGCCGCGGCGGCTCTCCGCTCGAAGCCGAGCGCGGCCTGGCGCATCTGCGTGAAGCCGTCGTCAGATCGGGGCGCCGGGTCGGCGAGCACGACGACGTTGCGCGGCGCGACCCCGAGCGCTGCCATCGCCGCGCGGAACTCGTCCTCACGGAGCTGTCCCCGTTGCGCTCCGGTGAGCTCGCCGAAGCGTGCAGGCGCGAGGAGCGGTGTCGCACCGAGCCCGCGGGAGACCAGGACCACGTAGACGTTGTCCGCGCCCTTCGTGTCGATCGCGGCACGGATCGCGCTCCCGCCCCAGAGAACCTCGTCGTCCGGGTGCTCCGGGTAGAAGACGACGACATCGCCCGCGAACACCGGATTGCGGTCGAGGCGAGGCTCGTGCACGATCTCGCCGACACATACCGCGAGCGTCACGACGACGACAGTCGCAGCGCGCATCGCCCGCAGACGTGCGACCCTCGTGACCTGCCGCCACACCATCGCGCCTCCGTCGGATCCCGAACCCGCCACCAGCGTCGCAACGGCGCGCGTCAGGAGCAGCCACCGCCCCTGCTCGAGCAGTCGGGGCGGCGCGGCCCGTCAGACGATACAGCCGTGCGTGGTGTCGGCCGGTGCGCGCTCAGACGACCAGTGCCTGCAGCTCCGCCGCCTTGGCCGTGACGAAGTCCGCCGAGCGACGAAGCTCGCCGACCGCGTTGGCGGAGACGGCGGCCGCGTCCGCCACCGCCGCCACGCTCGCGCTCATCTCGCTCGCGACCGCGGTCTGCTCCTCGACGGCTCCCGCGACCGTGGTCTGCTGTGCGCCGATCTCATCGATCAGGCGCAGGATGTCGCCGATCGCCCGCGCCGCGTCGGCACTGTCTGTCTGGATCGCGGCGATCATCTCGGTGATCTCGGCGGTCGCGCTGCGCGTCCGTCCGGCGAGATCCTTGACCTCCCCCGCAACGACCGCGAACCCCTTGCCTGCCTCGCCCGCACGAGCAGCCTCGATGGTCGCGTTGAGCGCGAGCAGGTTGGTCTGCTCGGCGATCGCCGTGATCAGCTTGCTGACGGCACCGATCCGCGTGCTCGACTCGCCGAGCTTGGCGAGACGCTCGCTCGCCACGCCGGCGGCGCCGACCGCCGTACTGGTGCCGCTCGCGGCGGCCGCAGCGCTCACGGCGATCTCGCGGATGCTCGCGGACATCTGTTCGGAACCGGCCGCCACCGCGCCTGCGCGGTTCGACACCTCGCTCGCACCCGCGGCGATCTGGTCGCCGAGCGCGGTCAAGGCGACCGACGACGTCTCCAGGTCGCCTGCGACCGCCTTCGTGATGCGCGCGGTGTCGTGCGACTGGGTCACGTCACGCCACACGACCGCGAACCCACCGTCGAAGCGATTCACGACCACCTCAGCATCGGCGTGTCGTCCTCCTTCGCTGGCATGCACGGTGCGGGTGACCGGACACACGGTCTCTGTCCGGACGATCAGGGCGAGCTGTTCACGGAGCGCCGCCAGCAC
>DATKTF010000418.1:0-6971 GCA_035531255.1 Cellulomonadaceae bacterium | reverse complement strand
CGTCGATGGCGAGCAGGTCCTGGTCCCGCGACCCGGCGAGACCAGCACCGCCCAGTCGCAGGGGACCGCAGTCGCCGCGGACGCGCCGCTCGACCTCAATGCGGCGACGGCGGCCGAGCTGGATGCGCTCCCCGGGATCGGCCCGGTGCTCGCCCAACGGATCCTCGACTGGCGTGCGGCGCACGGTCGCTTCACCGATGTCGAGGAGCTGGCGGAGGTGTCCGGCATCGGGCCCAGCGCGCTCTCCCGGTTGCGCGACCGGGTACGCGTGTGACGGCATCACCTGCCGCCCGCCACGATGCCCGGCTCGTGCCCGCGGCTCTTGCTTCGTGGGGCGCCGCGACACGTGCGCTGATCGATCCGGGGGGATGGTGGGTCGCGGCGGGCGGCGGACTGCTCGTCGTGACGGCCGCGCTCGCGCTCGCAGCGACGCGGCTCGGCCGTCGCGCCGGTCTCGGTGGTGATGCCGGTGATGCCGGCTCTCAGGGCGGCCCCGATGGCGGCGTCGGGCGGACCGGTCTCCGGGGCGGGGTGGTGGGGCCCGGTGCGCACCCGGTCCGACCGCCGCTTCGCGCTCTCGGGGCGATCGCCCTCGCGGGTGCGGCAGCAGGCAGCGTCGTGGTCTCGGTCGCTGCGCACGAGCACGTGAGAAGAGCAGGCCTGCTCGGTGACCTGGTCTCCGGAGCTGCGACGGTCGAGATGACAGGGGTCGTGGCCTCCGAGCCTGCTCCGGTGACGAGCGACCCCGGTTCAGCGGGTGCGGTGGCGTCGTCCGGGCCCCGATACCGGATGGTCGTCCAGGCCGAGAGCGTCACCGGGCGCGGACGGACGGGGTCGGCGTCCGCCCCCGTTCTCGTGCTGGTCGGAGCGGACGTCGGCACCGCGCCGGAGTACGGGGCGCGTGTGGAGCTGGGGGGCCGTCTCGCGCCGACCGCACCAGGGGACCGGGAGATCGCGCTGCTCGTCGCACGACGGCCACCGGAGGTCAGGGCGCCACCGAGCGCTCCGGATGCGGTGGCCGGGCTGCTCCGGCGGTCGCTCGCGGCCGCGGCCGCCGATCTCGGACCCGACGTCTCGGGCCTGCTCCCGGCACTCGCGGTCGGCGACACGACCCGCGTGCCCCAGGACCTCACGACCGCGATGCGCACCGTCGGTCTGACCCACATCATGGCCGTCTCGGGCGCGCACTTCGCGATCATCGGTACGTGCGTGCTCGGCCTGACCGCCGTGCTGCGCGTGCGGCGGCGTGCACGGGTGCTGGTGCTCGTGCCGGTGATGGCCGGGTTCGTGCTGCTGGTGCACCCGGGCGCCAGCGTGCTCCGGGCCGCCGGGATGGGCGCGGTCGCCTCGCTCGGGCTGCTTCTCGGGCGCCCGTCGCGCGCGGTCCCGGCCCTCGCCGCAACCGTGACCGTCTTGCTCGTCGCCGATCCGTGGCTCGCTCGCGACTACGGCTTCGTGCTCTCGGTGCTGGCAACCGCCGGTCTCGTGCTGCTGACCGGTCCGTTGACGGAACGCGCGAGACGCGTCATGGCGCGACCCGTCGCGTGTGCGATCTCGGTCCCGGTCGCCGCGCAGGTGGTGTGCGCTCCGGTGATCGTGCTTCTCACCCCGGGCATCGCGATGCTGGCGGTTCCGGCGAACCTGCTTGCCGCGGTCGCCGTCGCTCCGGCGACCGTGCTCGGCGTCCTCACGGCGCTCGTGGCGCCGTGGTGGCCCGCGGGCGGGACGGTCCTCGCCCACGCGGCGGGCGTACCGGTCTGGTGGATCGCCCAGGTCGCGCGGCGTGCGGCCGCGATGCCGGGCGCGACGCTCGGATGGCCGACGGGCCCGGGAGGCGCCGCGCTGCTCGCGGTTCTCACCCTCGGAGCACTCGTCGTCGTTCTGCGTGTCGAGCCGGCGCGGCCGGACGACGCCCGTCCCCGACGGCGGACGCGGGGTCGCCTGCGGGCACGGAGCGGCGGGCGGCGCGGAGTCCCCGCGCGCAGCTACGTCGTGGTCTTGGTCATCGGTGTCGTGGTGCTCGTCACGACGTCGGGGATCCTGCGTGCCCGGTTGGTGTCCTCGCGCGGCCCGGCGGCGGACTGGCGGGTCGTCGCGTGCGACGTAGGGCAGGGCGACGGACTCGTGATGCGCACCGCTCCGCATCACGCGGTCGTCGTCGACGTCGGGCCCGCGGGCGGTGCGATGAGCGCGTGCCTCGACAGGCTGGACGTCCGATGGATCGACCTCCTCGTGCTGACGCACTTCCATGCCGACCACGTCGGAGGTCTCGACGACGTGCTCCGAGACGCACCCGTGGCACGGGCGCTCGTGAGCGCGCTCCACGAGCCGGGGGCCGAGGCCGCGGCAGCGCTGCGAAGCCTCGCAGACAGCGGGATCCCGGTCGAGGAGCCGACCGTCGGAGCGCCGGGAGCGCCGGGAGCGACGGGGACGGCGGGTGACGTCCGGTGGACGGTCCTGTGGTCGCCACCGAGGCCGTCAACGGCTGCGGCGCTCCTGACGTCGTCGGGTGGGGCCGTGGCGAGGTCGACGTCCGACGGCGCGGGGGAGGAGTCGGCACCGAACGACGCGGGGTTGGTGCTCTCGCTCGAGGCGCCCGAGCTTCGGCTCGTCGCTCTCGCCGACCTGGAGTCCGGCGCGCAGGACGACCTCGTCGCGGCGCTGCGGAGCTCGGCGTCCTCCTCTCCCTCGGGTCCTGTCGACGTCGTCAAGATCGCCCATCACGGCTCCGCGAGCCAGTCATCGGCGCTCGCAGAGCTGCTCCACGCTCGGGTGGCTCTCGTCAGCGTCGGCCGGGGCAACCCGTACGGTCATCCGGCACGCACGGCGCTCGACCTCTACGAGCACGCGGGTGCGGTGGTGCTGCGAACGGATTCGTGCCACGACATCGGGCTGTCCGTGGTCGGGGGGGAGCTCGTCCTCCACGCGACGTGCCCGGGGCCCCCGTAGGCGAGGGCCCTCGTCGACCGGCGCAGTCCCCGGCCGCGACCGTCGGTTGTGCGTGGCAGGCTTGGGCCGTGCCCCCCGCAACCCGACGCCCGACCGGCCGTAGCGCGACCTCGGGTGCAACGCTCCTCGCGTGGCAGGACGCCTCGCCGGCGCCCGTCGTCCTGGTCTCGGGCCCGGAGGAGCTGTTGGCCGACCGGGCGGTCGATCGCGTGATCGAGCTCGCTCGGCAGCAGGACCCGGACATCGAGGTCACGCGGCTGGACGCGGGTGAGTATGCCCTCGGAACGCTCGGGGTGGTCACCAGCCCGTCGCTGTTCGACGAGGCGCGGCTCGTCGTGGTCGACGGCGTGGAGCGCGGCACCGATGACCTGATGACCGATGCGCTCGCCTATCTCGTGTCACCGGTCGCCGAGGTGGTTCTGGTGCTCCGTCACGCCGGTGGGCAGCGAGGGAAGAAGCTTCTCGACGCCCTCCGCGGTGCGGATGTGCCGACCGTCCAGTGCGACGTCGTCAAGAAGGACGCGGACAAGACGGCCTTCGTCGGCGCGGAGCTCCGCCGAGCCGGTCGTCGGGCCGAACCGGCCGCCGTCCGAGCCCTGGTGGATGCGGTCGGGAGCGACCTGCGCGAGCTCGCCGCCGCATGCGCCCAGCTGGTCGCCGACTCGGGCGGCGTGATCAGCGCCGCGGCGGTGGAGCGCTACTACGGCGGCCGTGTCGAAGCATCCGGCTTCCACGTCGCCGACGCAGCCCTCGAGGGGGACCCCGGGCGCGCGGTGGCACTCCTGCGTCATGCGCTCGCCACCGGGGTCGACCCGGTGCCGCTCGTCGCAGCCCTCGCCGCGAAGCTGCGCGTTCTTGCCAAGGTCGCGGCTACCCGCGGCCGCGGACAGGATGCGGTCCGTGCGCTCGGCCTGGCACCGTGGCAGGTCGAGCGGGCCACCCGGGACCTTGCGCGATGGACCCCGGAAGGACTGGCTGAGGCCATCACCGCCGTGGCGCAGGCCGACGCGGAGGTGAAGGGGCAGAGCCGGGACCCGCGGTTCGCCGTCGAACGGGCGGTGCTGCGCGTCGCCTCAGATTCCCGCTGACGGTGACCACCCTGCCCGGGCGTCGTCCGCGCATCGGCGGGTCGCAGGTGCGCGGACCCCGCACCGGTGCGAGTCGGGCATGACGAAGGCGTCACCCCCGGAACGGGAGTGACGCCTTCGTCGTGTCCGTCGCGACGCGTGAGACGGTGCGCCGGGCGACGGCGCGGGACTCAGAGCCCCGCGACTGCCTTGGCGAGCGCCGACTTCTTGTTGGCGGCCTGGTTGGAGTGGATGACACCCTTGGAGACTGCCTTGTCGAGCTTGCGCGATGCGGTGACGAGGGCGGTGGATGCCGCGTCCTTGTCGACAGCAGCGATGGCCTCGCGAACCCGACGCACGTGCGTCTTGAGCTCGGACTTCACTGCCTTGTTGCGCAGGCGCGCCTTCTCGTTGGTGCCGATGCGCTTGATCTGGGACTTGATGTTGGCCACGTGTGAACTCTCTTGTGCATTCGCCGAAGCGATCTGACAGGTCGTAGAGGACTCGCCAGCACCGGGACTGGGGCGTGGGGACACCCGCGGAGAGGAACTGGACCTGCGTCCGCCGACCTAGGCGGACACGCGATCTCCTACCCTATCAGGAGCGGGAGCCCGGTCGGGAACGGGCGATCAGGTCGAACCGAGCCCGGTCGAGGACCGCCCCCTCACGGCGGACGCGACGAGGATCGATCCGCAGCACGCGGTCGAGCCGCACCTCGCTCGGTCGTCGGCGTGGGTCCCAGGCACCGGTGCCGAGGTCGAGCCAGCGCTGGCCCGGGCGCTGCCCGCCGGGGGTCGTGGCCGTGTGGTCCTTGCTCGAGAGCATCAGCGCAAGGAGACACGTCGTGTCGCGACCGATCACGAGCACCGGCCGGTCCTTGCCGCGGGACGGATCCTCCTCGAACGGGACCCAGGTCCAGACGATCTCGCCCGGGTCCGCCTCACCGTCCAGTCGGGGCGCGTAGGACGTGCGGACATTGCCGGTGAAGTCGGCCGGTGCCCGCCCCGCGGTGGTCTGCGGCGGACGCGCCGCGGTGCCGCCACGGCCCGGCGTCGCCCGTCCGGGTGCGAGGACGCGCCGCACGAGGGTCGCGACGCGTCGGGTCCAGGAGGTCGTCGCCACCCGCGCACCTTACCCAGGGCGCCCCGGGGCAGGAAATGTGATATCACTCCGGTGTCGTCTCCCGTAACGTCCCTGTAGCACGCGCGCACTATGGTCCCGGCATGGCGGACCTGTTCGACGACTACCCCACGGGTGCTGCGTGGGACGAGGTGTTCGACCGCACCGGTGCTGTGCGACCGGCCTACTCGCACGTGCGCGACACGCTCGTGCAGCTGTCGGAGAGCGAGCTCCGCGGTCGTGCCGACGCCCTCGCGCGGTCGTACCTCAACCAGGGCGTGACGTTCGACTTCGCGGGCGAGGAGCGGCCATTCCCGCTCGACGTCGCCCCACGTGTGATCGACGGAGACGTCTGGGACGCCGTCTCTCCCGGGGTGGCGCAGCGGGTGCGCGCCCTCGAGGCGTTCCTCGCCGACGTCTACGGCGCGCAGCGCGCGGTGGCCGACGGGGTGGTGCCGCACTCGCTCATCACGTCGTCGACCCACTTCCACCGTGCGGCGCACGGGATCGAGCCGCCGAACGGCGTCCGGGTGCAGGTGGCCGGCATCGACCTGGTGCGCGACGAGGCCGGTGACTTCCGCGTGCTGGAGGACAACGTCCGGGTCCCGAGCGGTGTCAGCTACGTCCTGTCCAACCGTCGCGCGATGGCCCAGACGTTCCCGGAGCTGTTCGCCGCGCTGCGGATCCGGCCGGTCTCCGACTACCCGCGTCGCCTGCTCGCCGCGCTCACGGCCGCGGCGCCTGCAGGCGTCGACGACCCCACCGTCGTCGTCCTGACGCCGGGCGTCTTCAACAGCGCGTACTTCGAGCACTCGCTGCTGGCCCGCACGATGGGCGTCGAGCTCGTCGAAGGGCGCGACCTGTTCTGCTCGGGCGGCCGGGTGTGGATGCGGACGACGCAGGGGCGGAGACGGGTCGACGTGATCTACCGCCGGGTCGACGACGAGTACCTCGACCCGGTCGCGTTCCGGCAGGACTCGCTGCTCGGGAGTCCGGGACTGATGACCTGCGCGCGGCTCGGCACGGTGACGATCGCGAACGCGGTCGGCAACGGCGTCGCCGACGACAAGCTCGTCTACACGTACGTCCCGGAGCTCATCCGCTACTACCTGGGCGAAGAGCCACTGATCGCGAACGTCGACACATGGCGCCTGGAGGACCCGGGTGCGCTCGAGGAGGTGCTCGACCGTCTGGACGAGCTCGTCGTCAAGCCGGTCGACGGCTCGGGCGGCAAGGGCCTGGTGATCGGCCCCGCGGCGACGGCAGCCGAGCTGGACCAGCTCCGGAGCAGGCTCCGCCGCGACCCGCGGGGCTGGATCGCGCAGCCCGTCGTGCAGCTCTCGACCGTCCCGACGCTCGTCGAGGACGGGCTGCGACCGCGGCACGTCGACCTGCGCCCGTTCGCCGTGAACGACGGGGAGAACGTCTGGGTGCTCCCCGGCGGACTGACCCGGGTCGCCCTTCCGGAGGGGGAGCTCGTGGTCAACAGCTCGCAGGGCGGCGGTTCCAAGGACACCTGGGTGCTCGGCGGTGTGCCTCCGGCCAGGTCCAGGCGGGTCGCCGAGCACCCGCAGGCGGTGCCCGTCGGTTCGTCGGTTCCCATCGACGCGAACCCGGACGACCTGCGTGCCCAGTCGATGCAGCAGCAGCAGTCGTCGAGGTCGACGACCCCGTCGCCGTGCCGGGACGGCGTGGCGGTGGCACGGTGCTGAGCCGCATCGCGGAGTCGCTGTTCTGGATCGGGCGCTACATCGAGCGAGCCGATGACACAGCCCGGCTGCTCGACGTGCACGTGCAGAGCCTCCTCGAGGACCCGTGGGCCGAGGAGGACCTCGC
>DATKTF010000417.1:0-6531 GCA_035531255.1 Cellulomonadaceae bacterium | reverse complement strand
GCTGATCGCGCGACCCGGCGACAACGCCCGGACGCTGCGCTACCTGCGGAACGGGCACGTCGACGGAGCCGTCGTCGTCTCCCACCACCGGGACGACTCGGTAGCGGTCGCCCTGCTCGACGCCCAGGTGCCCTACGTGTTCATCGGCCGACCGCTCTCGGGCGACCGCGCGATCCAGTACGTCGACGTCGACAACGTCCGGGGCGCGCGTCTCGCGACCGAGCACCTGATCGCGCGCGGACGCCGACGGATCGCGACCATCGCCGGGCCCGAGGACATGGCGGCCGGCGTCGACCGCCTCGAGGGCTGGCGCATGGCGATGAGCACGGCGGGGCTGGCGGACGACGCGGTCACCTACGGCGACTTCACGATCGAGGGCGGCATCGCGGCGATCAGGCCGCTTCTCGCCGCGCACCCCGACATCGACGCGATCTTCGTCGCCTCGGACCTCATGGCCGTCGGCGCCATGCGTCACCTCGCCGAGCTCGGCGTTCGCGTCCCGGGCGACATCGCGATCGTCGGCTACGACAACCTCGGTCTCGCGGCGACGGTCCAGCCCCCGCTCACGACGGTCGTCAACCCCGTGGTCGCGATGGCCAAGGCCGCCGGCACCTTCCTCCTCGACCAGCTCTCGGGGTCGAGCACGGCCGCGCGCACCACGATCTTCTCCCCCGAGCTGATCGTTCGCGCCTCCTCCTGACGCGCGCCTCCACCTGACGCGCGCCTCCACCTGACGCGCGGGCGCGGCACCGTCGGTGTCCACCGTCGCGCCCGTCGCCGCGCCGTGTCGCGGCACGTCCGCACGCTCCCCACGGTCCCGCATGGCAGTGTGTGTCTGCGGGAGCGGCCTCGACGACCGGCAGCGTGGCCGGTGCGGACGCTCCCTGACGAGGCCAGGAGGCTGACCAGCATGACGCTGTCCGGACCGGATCTCTCCGCACCGCTCGCGACCGCGAAGGCGCAGCTCGCCACCGCGGTCGGCATCCTCGGGTACGACGACGGGCTGCACGCGATGCTCGCGACGCCTCGCCGGGAGATCAACGTCGCGATCCCCCTGCGCCGCGACGACGGCACCACGATGCTCTTCACCGGCTACCGGGTCCAGCACAACATCTCGCGCGGACCCGGCAAGGGCGGGGTTCGGTACGCACCGTCGGTCGACATCGACGAGGTCCGCGCCCTCGCGATGCTGATGACCTGGAAGTGCGCCGTCGTCGAGCTGCCCTACGGCGGCGCCAAGGGTGGCATCGCGATCGATCCGCGCGAGTTCTCGAGCCGCGAGCTCGAGCGCGTCACCCGCCGGTACACCAGCGAGATCATGCCGATGATCGGTCCCGAGCGGGACATCCTCGCGCCGGACATCGGCACCAACGAGCAGACGATGGCCTGGGTGATGGACACCTACTCGGTCAACCGCGGCTTCACGATCCCGGGAGTCGCGACCGGAAAGCCCCTGGCCGTCGGCGGGTCGCTTGGCCGTGCCACCGCGACCTCGCGCGGCGTCGTGCACGCGACGCGTGCCGCGCTGGCCGACGCAGGGACGTCGCTCGCCGAGGTCAGCGTCGCCATCCAGGGGTTCGGCAAGGTGGGATCCCACGCGTCGCGATTCTTCGCGGAGGCGGGCGCCCGCGTCAGGGCGGTGACCGACCAGTACGGCGGCGTCCAGGCGGACGGCGGTCTCGACGTGCCGGCACTGCTCGCGCACGTCGCGGCGACCGGTTCGGTCGTGGACTTCCCCGGCGGGGACCCGATCACCAACGAGGCCCTCCTGGCCCTGGACGTCGACGTCCTCGTCCCGGCAGCGGTCGAAGGCGTCCTCGACGCCGAGTCGGCCGCGCGGGTCAAGGCACGCTGGGTGATCGAGGGCGCCAACGGCCCGACGACGACCGCGGGTGACCGCGTTCTCGCCGAACGGGGCATCGTCGTCGTCCCGGACATCCTCGCGAACGCCGGTGGCGTCGTCGTCTCGTACTTCGAGTGGGTGCAGGCGAACCAGGCGTACTGGTGGACGGAGCAGGAGATCGAGGAGCGGCTCGAGCACCGCATGATGAGCTCGTACGCCACCGTGGCGGAGGTCGCCCGTGCGGACGGCCTGTCGCTGCGCGATGCCGCCCTGGTCATCAGCGTCCGCCGCGTCGCCCAGGCGCACCAGATCCGCGGCCTGTACCCGTGACGCCGGTGGTACGCCCCTGACCTGCCGGTGGTACGCCCCTGACGTGCACGGATACGGGAACGGGTGCCGGAGCGGACGCGGGGTCGTCGGGTCGAACGCACGGGAAGGTTCGCGCGGTCCGGTGCGTTGACCCGGCGTGACCACCCCACGCGTCCCGCTCTCCGTCCTCGACCTCTCGACCGTGAGCGACGGTCGGACGAGCCGCGACGCTCTCGTGGCCACGACCGAGCTCGCCCGCCGCGCGGACGAGCTCGGGTACGAGCGGTTCTGGGTCGCGGAGCACCACTCGATGCCGGCGGTGGCCTCGACCGCCCCCGGCGTCCTGATCGCGCACCTGGCGGCCTGCACCGACCGCATCCGCGTCGGGTCCGGCGGCGTCATGCTGCCCAACCACCCGGCCCTCGTCGTCGGGGAGCAGTTCGCGATGCTCGAGGCTCTCCACCCCGGGCGCATCGACCTCGGCATCGGACGCGCGCCCGGTGCAGACCCGCTGACGGCCGTCGCGCTGCGACGGAGCGCCACCGGTGACCCCGTCGAGCAGTTCCCGACCGACCTCGTCGACACCCTCGCGCTGCTGGGTCAGGATCTCGACGGTCGCACCCCGTCCGCCGCGGCGCGTCGTCTGCGTGCCACTCCCGCACCGAGCTCGAGCCCTCAGGTCTGGCTGCTCGGGTCGAGCACCTACAGCGCCCGGCTCGCGGGGGAGCTCGGGCTCCCGTTCGCGTATGCGCACCACTTCTCGACCGGCCAGACCGACGCCGCGGTCGCGACGTACCGCGAGGCGTTCCGACCGTCCGCCGTCCTCGCGTCCTCGCGACTCGTCATCACCACCTCCGTGCTGGTCGCGCCGACCGCGGAGGAGGCGCGCCGTCTTGCGGGCCCGAGCCGCGTGATGGCGCTGAGCCTCCGCACCGGTCGGCTCGGTCCGGTCGTCTCCCCCGACGACGCGGCTGCTGCCCTCGAGGAGCTCGAGCGGACCGCGCCGTCGGCCGTCGTCGAGCTCCTCGCCGGACTCCCCGGCACCCAGGTGGTCGGAACCGCAGCGGACGCGGTCGCCGCCCTGGAGGAGCTCGTCGACCGCACGGGCGCGGACGAGCTGATGATCACCGGCACCGCCTACGACGTGCGGACCCGCATCGAGACCCTCGAGCACCTCGCGGAGTCCTGGGGCTGCGCGCCGTCTGAGACGGCACGCGCTCAGGTCAGCGGCTGACGGTCCGCCCACTCGGCCAGAGCGACGCGGGGCCCCGTGAAGAACGGGATCTCCTCACGGACGTGCCGCCGTGCCTCGACGGCCCGCAGGTCGCGCATGAGGTCGACGATGCGGTGCAGCTCGTCGGCCTCGAAGGCGAGCAGCCACTCGTAGTCGCCGAGCGCGAACGCCGCGACCGTGTTCGCCCGGACGTCCGCGTAGCCGCGGGCAGCGCGACCGTGCTCGGCGAGCATGTCCCGCCGCTCGGCCTCCGGAAGCACGTACCACTCGTAGGACCGCACGAACGGGTAGAGGCACAGGTACGACCGCGGCTCCTCCCCCGCGAGGAACGCCGGGATGTGTCCCTTGTTGAACTCCGCCGGCCGGTGCAGCCCGACGTTCGACCACACAGGCTCCAGGAACGCCCCGAGCTCGCTCGCCCGTAGCCGGTGGTAGGCGCCCTGGACCTCCTCGATCGACGCCGCGTGCCACCACACCATCAGATCGGCGTCGGCGCGCAGTCCGCCCACGTCGTACCACCCGCGGACGACGAGCCCGTCCGCGGCCACGGCCTCCTCGGCGAGAGCCACGATCTCGGCTCGCGCCTCCGGGTCGGCCGGCAGAGCCGACGACGTCATGAAGACGGACCACATCGTGTAGCGGATCGTCTGGTTGACGGCGTCGGGCGAGACGGACGAGGCCATCGCCTCGGCCGCCCCCGCGATCGCACGGTCGGTGTCGGTGCTCATGAGCGGGTGCCTCCTGGTGCTGGGATGCGGCGGGACTGGATGTGCGACGACGGGATGCCTGACGACGAGGTGCGAGACGACAAGGCGCGTGACGATCGGGCGCGTGACGATCGGGCAGGTCAGTCCTGCCCGCACAGCGCGGGGATGCCGGAGTCGACCCCCGCACGTTGGCGGCAGCACCCGGGGAGGCAGACGTCCGCGACGGGCCCGAGCCGACCGACCACGTCCCGCGCCGGAGACTCGCCCCGTTCGACGGCGGCGCGCTCGAGGACGAGGTCGACCAGGCCGTCGACGAACACCTGGCGGGTGCCGACCGTCCCCGCACGCACGGCGGTGACGCCGAGCTCACGTGCGGTCTCCATCGCCTCGGTGTCCAGGTCGTAGACGACCTCCATGTGGTCCGACACGAAGCCGATCGGGGCGAGGACGACCGTCGTGGTGCCACCCGCCGCGAGCTCCCGGAGGCCGTCGTTCACGTCGGGCTCGAGCCACGGCTGGCTCGGCGGCCCCGACCGCGAGCAGAAGGCGAGCGACCACGTGAGGTCGACACCCAGTCGCTGCCCGGCCTGCTCAGCGACCACGGACGCGATGTCGAGGTGCTGCGTCCGGTACGAGGGCCGCGCCGCGCCGGAGGCGTCCTCCATGCTGTCCGGGATCGAGTGCGTGACGAACACGAGCGGAACGTGCGCCAGATCGGCTCCCCCAGCCCGGAGCTTCTCGTACGCCTCGACGACGGCATCGGTGTTGCCCGCCACGAACCCGGGGTGGTTGAAGTACGAGCGGACCTTGTCGAACCGGATCTCGAGGTCGTGGCCGAGCTCCTGCTCGAGGGATCCCGCGGTCAGGGCCAGGTCCTCGCGGTACTGCCGGCAGCCCGAGTACGACGAGTAGGCGCTCGTCACGAGGGCGAGCACCCGGGTCGCGCCACGGTCGCGGAGCTCGATCAGCGCGTCGCGCGTGTACGGCGCCCAGTTGCGGTTCCCCCAGACGATCGGGAGCTCGACGCCGCGCCGCGAGAGCTCGGCACGCAGGGCAGCCACGAGCGCCAGGTTCTGCCCGTTGATCGGGCTCCGCCCGCCGACGTGCTCGTAGTGCTCGGCAACCAGCGCGAGCCGCGAGTCCGGTATCCCCTTGCCTGCGGTGACGTTGCGCAGGAACGGCATGATGTCGTCATGCTCGTCCGGGCCGCCGAACGAGTAGAGCAGGAGCGCGTCGTAGGGGGCGGCCCGGGCCGCGTCGCGCGTCGTCGGTCCGGTCACGAGAGAGGTCACCCCTGCATCTTCGCACCGTCACCTTGGTGCCGGGACCCGGTGAGGTCTCGTGGGGCACCGCGGAGACGTGCGCAAGTTCGCGGACGTCTCGGTCAGCGCTGGGCGTGCGCCGTGAGCTCGGCACCGAGCTCCTGCGCGATCGACTCGCCCCAGGCGCGCACGGCGACGAGGTCCCGGTGGTCGCCCTCGCGGCCGCGCGCGGCGGCGATGATCGTGCGCTCGGCGAAGGACAGGACGCTGCGGTCCAGTCGGCCGGCAAAGTTGCGGTGTGCACGTGCGGCCACGCGCTCGCGGAGATCGCGCATCTCCGTGGGCGAGTTCGCCATCGACGCAGGCTGGGTCGCCAGTCCGGACGAGAACAACCAGACCGGACGGTGCGAGAGCGGGGTCGCCGCCCGCTCGGCGAGCTCGCGCGCCTCCGGCAGCCAACGACCGTTGTAGACCGCCGACCCGAGGACGACGGCGTCGTACGGATCGATCAGCGCGACGTCGGCCGGGTCGAGCTCGTCGACATCGTGACCGGAAGCCAGCAGAGCCTTGGCGATCACGGAGCCGATCTCGCGAGTCCCGCCGTGGCGCGAGGCCACTGCCACAAGAATTCGCATGCTCCCGCCCCTTCTCACCGCGCTCTGGATTGCCGCCCGAGTTCCATCGTCGCCCGGCGACCTCGTGATCGCGTGGGCCGGAGGTCCCTCGGCGCGGCATGCTGGTTCCTGCCCACGTGAACCACGTACCAGGAGAACCGTGCGTCGACCCACCGCAGTACTCGTCGCCATGATCGCGGCAGCCCTCGCTCTCGGCGGATGCACGCCGGCCTCGACCGGTGATCGCGCGACCCCGCTCCCGTCGGGCGACGCGGCACTGCCCGAGGTGATCGGGGCGCCCGGGGCAGAGCCCATGCTGCGGTTCCCGTCGACTCCACCGCCGACCTCGCTCGCGAGCGAGGTGCTCGTCGAGGGCCACGGTGCGACCGTCCAGGCCAACGACCTCGTCGTCGCGGACTACCTCGGGCAGGTCTGGGACGGACCCGTGTTCGACAGCTCGTACGCGCGTGGGGAGGTGCTCGCGGAACATCTCCGCACGCTCGTCCCCGGTTGGGCGGACGGTCTCACGGGGCGGACGGTCGGGAGCCGCGTCCTGCTCTCC
>DATKTF010000416.1:0-2344 GCA_035531255.1 Cellulomonadaceae bacterium | reverse complement strand
CGAGGATGCCGACCAGGCCGGCCAGTGCCGAGCTCGCGACATAGGTGGAGGTGATCCGGCGCCCGGTGGGGATTCCGGCGAGGCGTGCGGCTTCCTTGTTCCCCCCGACGGCGTAGATCTGGCGACCGATGTAGGTGCGCTCCAGCGCGAACCAGGCGACCACCGCCGCCACGACGAACAGCAACGCCGGCACGGGCACCGTGTCGATGTAGTACGCGCTGAGGTTGCTGAACAGCGGGTCGATCCCGTTGATCGGCGTGCCGCTGGTGATGGCGAGCGAGAGCCCCTGGGCCACGGTGAACGTGACGAGGGTGATGACGAACGGTGGCACGTTGAGTCTCGTGACCATCGCACCGTGCCACAGCCCGATGAAGGCAGAGATCACCAGGGTGAGCACGATCGCCACAGGTGCCGGCAGCCCGGCATCGACGTTGAACCAGGCTGCCAGGATGCCGGCGAGACCGGCGAGTGCGCCGACCGACAGATCGATGCCACCGGTCAGGATCACCAGGGACTCACCGATCGCCAGGATGCCGACCTGCGCCAGGTCGCGCCCCATCACCTGGAGGTTGGCGACACTCGAGTAGGTCGGTGCCTTCGCGGCGATGATCACGAAGACGACGACGCAGGCGATGATGACGCCGGCCTCGGGCGATTCGGCGAGCGTGCGCAGCAGCCGAGCGCCGGACGCCCGCGAACGCGGACGTGGCTCGGGCACCGTCTCCTGCGGCGCGAGCTGACTCTGGGTAGTCATGCGATGGCTCCGTTCCCGGGTGCGGTCGTCGTCAGATGTGCGGTTCCGGCGGCAGCGGTCATGATCCGTTCCTTGGTGGCCTCGCCGTGGTCGATGACCTCGACCGCCCGACCGTGGTTCATCACCGCGATCCGATGGCAGATGGACAACAGCTCCTCCAGCTCGGACGAGGCGACGAGGACCGCCATGCCCTCGTCGGCAGCCCGGTCGATCAGCTCGTAGATCTCCGCCTTGGCGCCGACGTCGACACCACGGGTGGGTTCGTCGAGCAGCAGGAGCCGTGGGCGCGTGGCGAAGGCCCGCCCGAAGATGGCGCGCTGCTGGTTCCCACCCGAGAGCGAGCCGATCGGCTGCTCGACGGACTGCATCCGGACGTTGACATTGGCCGCGATCGCCCGGGCCTCGGCGCGCTGGCGCCTCGGCTCGAGCAGCACGCCACGACTGAGCCGTTCGAGGATCGAGATCGTCACGTTCGACGAGATCGAGGCGAAGAGCACCAGGGACTGCTCCTTGCGGTCCTCCGGGATGAGAGCGATCCCGGCGGCCGTCCCGTCGCCCGGACCACGCGGTGCATAGGGCTTGTCCGCCAGCCACATCCGGCCACCGGTGGCTGGCTGCGCGCCCGCGACGGTGTGGATCAGGCGACTGCGCCCGGAGCCCATGAGCCCCGCCAGGCCGACGATCTCGCCGGCCCGCACCCGCAGGGTCACCGGCCCGAGCCCGTCCGCGGTCAGCTCCTCGATCCGCAGCACGACGTCGCTCCCGGTCGGTCGCGCCTTCGGTGCGGCGTGCGCGATCTCTCCACCGACCATCTCCCGGATCAGCCGCTCCTCGGTGGCCTCGTCCGGGCGGAGGTCCGCGACGAGCCGACCGTTCCGGAGCACGAGGACCCGATCGCTGACCTCGCGCACCTCGTCGAGACGGTGCCCGATGAACAGGACCGTGCCGCCGCCCTCGGCGTGTCGTCGCGCCAGGCCCAGCACCATCCCGGCCTCGACCGGACCGAGCGACGAGGTCGGCTCGTCGAGGATGAGCAGTCGCGGTCGACGACCCCAGGCCTTCGCGATCTCGATCATCTGGCGCGTCGGCACGGGCAGGGTGCGCACCTGCCTGTTCACCGGGATCACCGAGGTGGACAGACCGATCTCCGCGAGCATCGCCGCCGCCTCCGCGCGCAGAGCCTTGGCGTCGACGAGGTACCGCCCCCTCGAGCGCCGAGGCCGTCGGCCCAGCAAGAGGTTCTCGGCGACGGACATCTGGCCGACCAAGGGAAACTCCTGGGAGACCAGGGTCACACCGAGGCGTCCGGCCGCCTCGGTGGACCCCGGTTCCAGCGCTGCGCCGTCGATCTCGATCGTCCCGCCGTCGCGACGCACCGAGCCGGCCAGCGTGCCCATGAGGGTGGACTTGCCCGCGCCGTTCTCGCCCACGACCCCGATCACCTGGCCCGCGTGCAGGTCGAGCTCGGGAAGGTCGAGCACACGGACCGGTCCGTAGGACTTGTGGACCCCCCGCAGCCGCGCCACCACGGCGCGGCTGCGGGGGTCCGTCGGGACCTCGGTCATCCTCAGGCGATTCCGAGCTGCGTCT
>DATKTF010000415.1:0-4156 GCA_035531255.1 Cellulomonadaceae bacterium | reverse complement strand
CGCCAGGCCGTGTCACCCGCCGAGCACCGGTACCTGATGACCGTGATCGCCACCGCATCGAACCCGCGGTTCACCGTCAGCCGGGTGGACATCGACCGCGAAGGCACGACGTACACGGTCGACACGCTCCGCGACCTGAGGTCCGAGCGGCCCGAGGCGGACCTGTTCTTCATCACCGGCGCAGATGCCGTCGAGCAGATCCTGACCTGGCGAGACGCCGCCGAGCTCTTCACGATGGCGCACTTCGTCGCCGTCACCCGACCGGGGCACCAGCTCTCGATCGCGGGTCTTCCACCCGAACGCGTGACGCTCCAGGAGGTCCCGGCCCTGGCGATCTCGTCGACGGACATCCGCGTCAGGGCCCGCACGGGCCAACCCGTCTGGTACCTCGTGCCCGACGGCGTGGTCCAGTACATCGGCAAGCACGGTCTGTATCGAGGTCACCACGATGAGTGAGCAGCCAGGAGAGCGGCGTCGCCGTCGCGAGCTGGAACGCGCTCGAGAGAGCGTTCGCGAGGCCGGGACGGGAACGCCGCCGCCCTCGGAGCCCACGGGCGCGGCGCCGCCACCGCACGACGACGTCCGACCGACCTCTCGGCGGGCGATGCGTGAACGTGAGCGCGCCGAGACCGGGGCGATCGCCCTGCCCGGCCTTCCCGGCCCGGTGGCCGACGGCGCCTCGGCGCCGTTCTCCGGTGCTGCGGCGCGGGTACCGGTGGAGCCGGTGACGGGTGCCCGCCCGACGGTCGTGCGGCGGCAGCCCGGTGGCGTTCCGACCGGTACCGGTCGCATCGACCAGGAGCGGACCGCACCGGGTCGTTCGGTGCCGGCCGCGACGCCAGGGCCGACCCGCGAGCGTCAGCCGCAGTCCGGAGGTGCTGCTCGCCCGGCCCAACCCGCCGTCGAGGGGTACTTCCCGAGCTCGGAGACGGGCGCCGTGCCCCTGGTCCCGCCGACGGGGCGTCGCGTCCCACCCGATCCTCGTGGGCTCGGACGACCAGGCGAGGGGCGGGACCGTGCGACGACCACGGGCGCCGAGGCCGCTGCTTCCGCGTCGCGGTGGCCCTTCGGCGCCGGTCCCGATCGTCCGGACGTCCGCCCGTCGGAGCCCGGGGCCGCCTCTGACGTGCACGGTCAACCGGTGAGGTCCTCCGTCTTCGGCGGCGGCGGGGCGCGTGCCGCAGGCACGCCGACCCCGATGGCCCGGCCGCCGCAGGACATCCCGGCACGACCGGTCCCGACGACGCCGGAGGCACCCGGGCAGGTGCCGTTGACGTGGCGGGACGTCCGTGCGGCCGGGGGAGTCCCGTCGCCGGCGCCCGCCAGACCGACACCCGCCAGACCGGCGTCGACCCCGCAGCCCATGTCGCAACCGGCGCCGCAGCCTCGCACGCCGCTCGGCTGGGGGACCGGGTCCGTCGAGGAGACCCAGATCACGCCGGCTGTCATCCGCCCGTCGCAGGGTGCGACCTCGTCGCCCCGACCATCGGCATGGGCAGGGCCACCTGAAGTACCGGACGTGTCGGCCGAGGTGCCGATCCCGCAGTGGGGTCCCGTCATCGAGCGCCCGCGCGTTCCAGGGAACGACTCCGCGCCGCGCGGGACGGCGCCGGTCGCGGGTCAGGCCTGGGTCCCGGAGCCGACGGGACCGAACGGGGCGATGCCCTGGGGAGATGTCGTGCCCGACGACGCGGTCGACGCCCCCGAGGTCGACGACGAGCGCTCGTACTCCCTGCTCCACTGGGTCGTCCTGCTGTTCGTCGCGCTCGTCCTCGGTGCGCTGATCTACCTGCTCATGAACCAGGCGACGGGCGGCCCCGGGTCGCAGTCGTCCGCTAGCGCCCTTCTCGGCACGTCCCTCATCCACGAGGTCGCGCTCCGGTCGTCCTGACCGGCCGCGCAGTCCTGCGACGACGTTGCCGCGACCGATCTCGGTCGCACCCACCCTCAAGGAGAACCGTGACGGCCACAGACCGCGCCATCGAGCTCGCCATCGCCGCCGCCCGTGCGGCCTCGGACCGCAAGGCCGAGGAGATCATCGCGCTCGACGTCAGCGAACAGCTCGTGCTCACCGACGTCTTCCTGATCGCCTCCGGCACGAACGAGCGGCAGGTCGGAGCGATCGTCGACGCGGTCGAGGAGGCCCTGTACAAGCTCGGGTCCAAGCCGCTGCGGCGCGAGGGCAAGTCCCAGGGGCGTTGGGTGCTCCTCGACTTCGGCGACATCGTGGTGCACGTCCAGCACTCCGAGGACCGCGTCTTCTATGCGCTCGAGCGGCTGTGGAAGGACTGCCCGGTGATCGTGCTGCCGGACGACGTCCACGGTCGGCCGGGTGGCGACGGCCCGGACGTCCCCGCCGAGTCGGCAGTCGGCCGCGTCGAGGCGGCGGACGAGGCGTGAGCGCAGGCCGCGTCGTCCTGTGGCGGCACGCCCGGACGGGGCACAACGCCTCGGGCCGGCTGCAGGGGCAGATCGACATCGGCCTCGACGAGGTCGGCCTCTGGCAGGCGCGCACGTCGGCGCAGGCGCTCGCGGCAACCTTTTCGCCTACGGCGGTGATCTCGTCCGACCTCACCCGCGCGCGCACGACTGCCGGCCTCCTCGCCGACCGGACGGGTCGCACGGTGACGACGGATCCTCGGCTGCGCGAGCGAAGCTTCGGCCGGTGGGAAGGCTTGACCGGAGAGGAGATCGCCGCCACGTGGCCCGTCGAGTACGACGCCTGGCGCCGTGGTGCGGACATGATCGGCGTCGGGGCCGAGACGCGGAGCGACGTCGCGCGGCGTACCGCCGAGTCGATTCGTGAGCATGCTGCCGCCTACGGTCCGGCGGACACGCTCGTCGTCGTCTCGCACGGTGCGGCGATCACTCTGGCCGTGACGGCTCTCCTCGACCTGTCGGTCGAGGGCTGGCGAGGACTCGTCGGGCTCGACAACGCGCACTGGGCGACGCTCCGACCGTCGGGCGACGACGTGCCACCGTGGCGACTGACGGGGTACAACCTGGGCCCCCGCGACACGGTCGAGGACTGGAACGCCGGACCGACGCACTGACGGTGGCGCCGGTCCGCTGCCGGGAGCACGCGATCGCGCGGTGGACCCTGCCGGCGCGCGTCCGGGAGTGTGCTGCCGTGGTGCCATCGTCGTCCCCGTTCTCTTCACGCGCAGGGTGCGACTGGTGTGGGATGGGGTATGCCCTCCCGACGCGCGTCGTTCACCCCGAGCATGCCTGCCTATGGTCACGACATCCCGAGCTCAGCCGCGCGTGCCGCCGTCCGCCCGGCCGCCCCGCGACCGTTCTGGCTGGACGACCCCGCCCGGCCGGCACCGCTCGCGCCGCTCACGGGGGCGGTCACCACGGACCTGGTGGTGGTCGGCGGCGGGTACGGCGGGCTGTGGACGGCGTTGCAGGCGAAGGAACGTGACCCCGGTCGCGACGTCGTGCTGGTCGAGGCTCACCGCATCGGATGGGCGGCCTCCGGGCGCAACGGCGGGTTCTGCGCGGCGAGTCTGACCCACGGCGACGCGAACGGCGAGCGGCGGTTCCCGCTCGAGATGCCCCTGCTCCGCCTGCTCGGGCAGCGCAACCTCGAGGGCCTCGTCGAGACGATCGACAGGTACGGGATCGACGCTCAGCTCGAACGTACCGGGACGCTCGACGTCGCGACCGAGGAGTACCAGGTCGCCGACCTGCTGCGGCAGGCGACGGAGTTGGACGGCGAGCTCGAGTTCCTCGACCGGGAGCAGGTCCAGAGCCAGATCGCCTCGCCGTTGTTCCGCGCCGGTCTGCGCGACCGCACGGGCGCGGTCGTCGTCAACCCTGCGCGCCTCGCCTGGGGATTGCGGGACGCGTGCCTCGCGCTCGGGGTCCGGATCGTCGAGGGCACACCCGCGCGGAAGATCTGGCGTGACGGCGACCACGTGGTTCTCGAGACGGATGGCGGTCACGTGACGGCGGCTCATGCCGCCCTGGCGACGAACGCGTTCCCGTCGCTCCTCAAGCGGGTCGACGCGTTCGTCGTGCCGGTGTACGACTACGCGCTGATGACCCGTCCGCTCAGCGACGCCGAGCTCGCCTCCGTCGGCTGGTCGGAGCGCGCCGGGCTGAGCGACGTCGGGAACCAGTTCCACTACGCCCGCCTGAGCGCCGACAACCG
>DATKTF010000414.1:0-6550 GCA_035531255.1 Cellulomonadaceae bacterium | reverse complement strand
TTCCTCGTCGTCGCGAACCGACTGCCGATGGACCTCTCGATCGCCGACGACGGTGCACGCACGTGGAGCCACTCCCCCGGCGGTCTGGTCACGGCTCTCGAGCCCGTCATGCAGGAGTCGGCCGGCGCGTGGGTCGGGTGGTCGGGTGCGACGGACGTCGAGCTCGAGCCGTTCGACGCGGACGGCATGCGACTGGTCCCGGTCGCCCTGTCCGCCGTCGAGGTCGAGGAGTACTACGAGGGGTTCTCGAACGACACCCTCTGGCCGCTTTACCACGACGTGATCACACCGCCGACCTTCCACCGGCAGTGGTGGGACGCCTACCGCCGGGTCAACCAGTCCTTCGCCGACGCGGCCGCGGCGAACGCGGCCCAGGGCGCCGTCGTCTGGGTCCACGACTACCAGCTCCAGCTCGTCCCGGCGATGCTGCGGTCGGCTCGTCCGGACCTGCGGATCGGGTTCTTCCTGCACATCCCGTTCCCGGCCGTCGAGATCTTCAGCCAGATGCCGTGGCGGCGCCAGGTCGTCGACGGCCTGCTCGGGGCCGACCTGATCGGGTTCCAGCGCGCCGGCGGCGCCGAGAACTTCGTCCGGTCCGTCCGCCGCCTCACCGACCTTCCCACCCGCGGCCAGGTGATCACGGTCCCCGAGGACGACGCCGTCACCGACCTGCAGCCACCAGACCGCGACGGTGCTCCGTCCCGCAGGTCGACCCGGCACGTCCGGGCCGCGGCCTTTCCCATCTCGATCGACTCGAAGAGGTTCGACGCCCTCGCGCGGACGCCGAGCGTGCAGCAGCGCGCCCGGGAGATCCGCCGCGAGCTGGGCGACCCGGACGTGCTGCTGCTCGGCGTCGACCGTCTCGACTACACCAAGGGCATCCGCCACCGTCTCAAGGCGTTCGGTGAGCTCCTCCGGGACGGCCGGCTCACGGTACCCGGGACCACGCTCGTCCAGGTCGCGAGCCCGAGCCGGGAGAACGTCAGCGCGTACCAGCAGCTCCGTGAGGACGTCGAGCTCCTGGTCGGTCGCCTCAACGGCGAGTTCGGAGGCCTCGGGCAGGCGGCGATCCACTACATGCACCACTCCTACCCGACGGAGGAGATGGCCGCGCTCTATCTCGCGGCCGACGTCATGCTCGTCACGGCGCTGCGTGACGGCATGAACCTGGTCGCCAAGGAGTACGTCGCCGCCCGGTCGGACGACCGCGGCGCGCTCGTGCTGAGCGAGTTCACCGGTGCCGCCGACCAGCTCGCCGGCGCGATCCTGGTGAACCCGCACGACATCGACGGTCTCAAGGACGCGATCACCTACGCCGCTCACCTCGACCCGCGCGAGTCGCGCAAGCGGATGCGACGGCTCCGACGGAACGTCCTCGAGCACGACGTCGCGCAGTGGTCGTCCGACTTCCTCGCGGTGCTCGCCGCCGTGCCGTCCCGGGTCGACCCCACCGCGCCGTCGGCCGCCTCGCCCTCACCGCTCGTTGCCGCACTCGCGGGTCTGGCCCAGACGGCCCGCGACGGCGGACCCGTTCTCGTGGCCCTCGACTTCGACGGGGCGCTCGCACCGCTCCAGGACGATCCCGAGGCCAGTCGTGCGCTGCCCACGGCCGTGGAGGCGCTCGCCCGGTTAGGCGCCCTCCCGGGGGTCCGGCTCGCACTCGTCTCCGGTCGCGGGGTCGCGGACCTGGCAGACAAGGCCGACGTGCCCGACGGCACCGTGCTGATCGGCAGCCATGGCGGTGAGCGGGGTCGCTGGGAGGCGGGGGCCCTGCAGCGCGAGGACCTGACCCTCGCGCCCGGCGAGACAGCGCTGCTCGCGGAGCTCCGCTCCGGACTGGTCCGGCTGGTCGCCGGCACGACGGCGCGGGTCGAGACCAAGCCCGCCTCGGTCGTCCTGCACACCCGCGGCTGCGAGGCCGTCGAGGCATCGCGGCTGACGGCAGCCGCCCTCGCGCTCGGAGACCGGCCCGGCGTCGACGCGATGCACGGCAAGGACGTCGTGGAGCTCGCCGTGCTGACCGTCACGAAGGGCGACGCCCTGGCCCGGCTACGTCGTGACCTCGGTGCGCGGGCGCTGTTCTACGCGGGCGACGACGTCACCGACGAGCGCGCCTTCCGGTCCTTGCACCCGGACGACGTGACCGTGCGGGTCGGCGCGGGCGACACGGCGGCCCGGTTCCGCGTCGACGACCCCGACGGTCTGGCGGCCGTGCTCCTCGCGCTCGCGGACGAGCTCGACGGCCCGCGCTGAGACCCCCCGCCGCGCGACGCGGCGATGTGGCACCATGGACCTGTCGCACGGGTGCCCCCGATCAGCTGGGACGGGTCGCCCGTGTCGGTGTCGAGGCCGACACCTGACACTCCCATTCACGACGGATCGTCCGGCACGTACCTGCCGGTGAAGGGATCTACCTGCCATGGCTACTGTGACTTTCGACAAGGCCACCCGGATCTACCCGGGGACCGAGCGCCCCGCGGTCGACGCGCTGGACCTGCACATCGAGGACGGCGAGTTCCTCGTCCTCGTCGGGCCCTCCGGATGCGGCAAGTCCACCTCGCTCCGCATGCTGGCCGGCCTGGAGGACGTCAACGCGGGCCGCATCCTGATCGGCGACCGCGACGTCACCGACGTGCAGCCCAAGGACCGCGACATCGCGATGGTGTTCCAGAACTACGCGCTGTACCCGCACATGACGGTCGCGGACAACATGGGCTTCGCCCTCAAGATCGCGGGCATGCCGAAGTCCGAGATCCGCACCCGTGTCGAGGACGCGGCCAAGATCCTCGACCTGACGGAGTACCTCGACCGCAAGCCGAAGGCGCTCTCCGGCGGCCAGCGTCAGCGTGTCGCGATGGGTCGCGCGATCGTGCGGAACCCGCAGGTGTTCCTCATGGACGAGCCGCTGTCGAACCTCGACGCCAAGCTCCGCGTCCAGACGCGTTCCCAGATCGCGTCCCTCACGCGCCGCCTCGGCGTCACCACGGTGTACGTCACCCACGACCAGACCGAGGCGCTGACCATGGGCGACCGGATCGCGGTCCTCAAGGACGGGCTGCTGCAGCAGGTCGGCACCCCGCGCGACATGTACGACACCCCGGCCAACGTGTTCGTCGCGGGCTTCATCGGGTCCCCGGCCATGAACCTCGGGACCTTCCCGGTGCTCGACGGCATGGCCCAGGTGGGTTCCGCCAAGATCGCCGTCCCGCGGGTCGTGATCGACGGATTCAAGCCCGAGGACAAGAACAGCGTCACGCTCGGCTTCCGGCCCGAGTCGCTCGACGTCGTCGCCACCGCGACCCCGGACTCGCTCCAGGTCGAGGTGAACATCGTCGAGGAGCTCGGCTCGGACGCGTTCGTGTACGGCTCGCTGCTCGACCAGACCGGCAAGCCGTCGCAGAACATCAGCTCGGGCGCCGGTGACGCGCAGATCATCGTGCGCGTCGACCCCCGCCAGGTGCCGAAGATGGGCTCGACGATCCACGTCCGGATGCGTCCGAACGAGGAGCACCTCTTCCGCGCCGGTACGGGCGAGCGCATCACGACCGTCTGACAGCGCCGCGTACGCTCGACGAGGGGCGGGGACGGCGCAAGCCGACCTCGCCCCTCGCGGCGTCCCGGCAGCCTGACCGGTGCCGTCGCCCGACGACGCACCGGTGAGTCACCCAGGAAGGACCCGGATGGCCCAGAGCCTCCAGATCACGGCGGCGTCGCTCGACCCCGCACTCCTCGACCTCCCCTGGGACGTCCCTCTCGAGGAGTGGCCCGCGAAGGTCCTCGCGGCCCTGCCTCGCGGCATCTCGCGGCACATCGTCCGGTTCGTGAAGCTCTCCGGTCGCGTGATCGCGGTCAAGGAGATCGGCGAGACGGTGGCCTACCGGGAGTACGAGCTCCTGCGACAGCTCGGGAGGATCGACGTCCCGAGCGTCGTGCCCGTCGGCGTCATCACCGGGCGCGTGGACAGCGAGGGCGAGCCCCTCGAGGCCTGCCTGGTCACCGAGCACCTGCAGTTCTCGCTCCCGTACCGCGCGCTCTTCAGCCAGTCGCTGCAGGCCGACACCGCCACCCGGCTGATCGACGCGCTCGCCGTGCTGCTCGTCCGGCTGCACCTGGTGGGCTTCTACTGGGGCGACGTCTCGCTGTCGAACACGCTGTTCCGGCGCGACGCCGAGACCTTCGCGGCGTACCTCGTCGACGCCGAGACGGGCGACCTGCACCAGCACCTCTCGCCGGGGCAGCGCAGCTACGACCTCGAGATCGCCCGGGTCAACATCATCGGCGAGCTGATGGACCTCCAGGCCGGTGAGTTCCTCGAGGAGTCCGCCGATGCGATCGCGATCGGCGAGATGCTCGTCGAGCGCTACTGCGACCTGTGGACCGCGCTGACCGACGTCGAGATGTTCGACGCCCACGACCGGTGGCGTGTCGCCGCGCGCATCGACCGCCTGAACGACCTCGGGTTCGACGTCGGCGAGCTCGACATCACGACCGACGTCGACGGTACGTCGTTGCGCATCCAGCCCAAGGTCGTCGACGCCGGTCACCACTCCCGGCGTCTCATGCGCCTGACCGGCCTCGACGTCCAGGAGAACCAGGCGCGACGGCTGCTGAACGACCTCGACACGTATGCGGCCGACCAGGACCGTCAGGGCGAGGACGAGGAGTTCGTGGCGCACGACTGGCTCACCACCGTCTTCGAGCCCGCCGTGCGCGCGGTGCCTCGGGAGTTCCGCGGCAAGCTCGAGCCCGCACAGGTGTTCCACGAGCTCCTCGACCACCGCTGGTACCTCTCGGAGCAGCAGGGCCGTGACGTCCCGATGCCCGAGGCCGTCGCGAGCTACGTGTCCACGATCCTCCCCGGTCGTCCCGACGAGCGGGCCGTGCTCGGGGTGGACACCGAGGCGTTCCCGGTGCTGCTGGAGTGACGGCGATCAGGCCTGACGCCGCCGCGCGACCTCGTACAACGCGATCCCGGCCGCGACACCGGCGTTGAGCGACTCGACCGCGGAGGCGATCGGGATCGACGCGATCGCGTCGCAGTGCTCCCGGACCAGGCGCGACAGCCCCTTGCCCTCGGAGCCGACGACGAGCACGAGCGGATCGGTCGCGAACGGCAGCTCGGCGATCGGCACGTCCCCGGCCCCGTCCAGACCGACGACGTAGCAGCCGGCCGACCGGTAGGCGTCGAGCGTCCGGACGAGGTTGGTGACCCGTGCGACCGGGACCCGTGCGGCGGCACCCGCAGAGACCTTCCACGCCGCTGCGGTCACGCCGGCGGCACGGCGTTCGGGGACGATCACGCCGTGGGCACCGAACGCCCCCGCGGAACGGAGCACGGCCCCGAGGTTGCGCGGGTCGGTCACCCCGTCGAGCGCCACGACGAGGGGCGCCGTCCCGGACGCCTCGGCGAGGTCGAGGAGGTCCTCCGAGTCCGCATACGCGTACGGCGGCACCTGGATCGCGACACCCTGGTGGACGGCTCCGTCGGTGAGACGGTCGAGCTCGGGCTTGGTCATCTCGAGCAGCGGGTACCCGCGATCGGTGACCGCGGCCAGGATCTCGCGGGTGCGGTCGTCGGACTCGAGCCGACTGGCGAGGTACACCGTCGCGACCGGGATGCCGGCCCGCAGCGCCTCGACCACCGAGTTGCGACCGGTCACGATCTCGTGGGTCGCGCTGACACCCTTGCCGTTCTTGGACCCGCCGGCACCGCGCGACGCGCGACCCGGAGTGGGCCGCGATGCACCCGACCCGCCGCCCCGGGGAGCGCCCGTCCGCGCCGTACCGGTCTGCGCGGCGCGCTCGGCCGCGGCCTGCCGCTTGGCGGCCGGATGGTACGGGCGCTCGATGGCCTTCGGGGTCGGTCCGCGACCCTCGAGGGCCTGCCGCCCCTGACCGCCGGAGCCGACCTTGGCGCCCTTCTTCGACCCGGGCTTGCGGGTCGCCCCGCGTCGTTGGGAGTTGCCAGCCATCAGTCCTCGTCCTTCGTCAGGGTCGGTGCAGCCACGGCTGCGAGCGACCATCGTGCGCCAGTGGGCGAGTCCTCCACGAGGATGCCTGCTGCGGCCAACCGGTCGCGGATCGCGTCCGAGGTCGCGAAGTCCCGTGCCGCTCGCGCCGCGGCGCGCGCCTCGAGCTCGGCGGCGACCACCGTACCGAGCGCCTCGGCGTACCGAAGGTCGTCACCCCGGGTCGCCCACTGCGCGCTCCCCGGGTCGAGGCCCAGCACGTCGAGCATGGCCCGGAGCAGGACGAGGTGACGACGGGCGTCGACGAGCTCGCCCTCGGCGAGCGCCGAGTTGCCCGCGCGCAGGTGCTCGTGGACCGCGGCGAGAGCGACCGACACGTTGAGGTCGTCGTCCATCGCCGCCGTGAACTCGGCAGGCAGGGGCACGTCGGCGACCTCGGCGTCGGCGACCGGACCCAGGCGCTCGGTCGCGCGCTCGACGAAGCCGGCGAGTCGCTCCCAGATGACCTCGGCCTCGGTCAGCGTGTCGTCGGACCACTCGACCATCGACCGGTAGTGCACCGAGGCCAGCACGTAACGCAG
>DATKTF010000413.1:0-10856 GCA_035531255.1 Cellulomonadaceae bacterium | reverse complement strand
TGGTCGGCGATCTGGAAGATCTCCCGGAGGCGGTGCGAGACGTATCCGATCGCGCAGCCCTCGTCGCGCAGGCGGGCGATGAGGTCGAAGAGCACGGTCGTCTCGGTATCAGAGAGCGACGAGGTCGGTTCGTCGAAGCAGATCACGCGCGGCTCGTCGATCAGCGCCCGGACGATCTCCACCATCTGACGTTGCGCCGGTGAGAGGTCCACGCCTCGCGTTCTGGGGTCCAGGAGGCCCGTGAAGCCGAACCGGGCGAGGTCTGCCGCGGCGTGCTCCAGGAGCCGCCGCTGGGAGATGACCCCTCGTGCTCCGGGCAACGCGCCGAGGTAGATGTTCTCGGCTACCGAGACGAACGGGACGATCTCGGGTTCCTGGGCGATCACGCGGATGCCTGCAGCGCGGGACTCGGACGGGGAGGCGAAAGACACCCTCTCGCCTGCGACCTCGATCGTGCCGGCATCGGGCTGGTAGTCGCCGGTGAGAATCTTCAGGAGGGTCGATTTTCCTGCGCCGTTCTCGCCCATGAGTGCGGTGACTGCGCCGGCGGGCAGGTCGAGGTCGACGCCGGCAAGGGCGCGCACGCCGGCGAACCGCTTGTCTATGCCTCGCGCGCGCAGCGTCTTGCGCGGGCCTTCATCCGACGTGTTCATGAGTCTCTCCGGTGGGGCGTTGTGGGATCGGGCCGGGGTACCCGTGGTGTGCGTGGGGTGAGGCACACCACGGGTACCGGGGGTCGTCAGGTGCAGACGACGCCGGCGGCCTGCCAGTTGGTCGCATCGACCATGTGGGTGGCGGCGATGGTCTGCGCGGGCATGGCCACGCCGTTGCGAATCTGGTCGACCATGACCTTGACGGCGCTACTGCCAACGTCCAGGCCGGAGATGTAGAGGGCCGCCTTGTTGCCGGTTACCTGGCCTGCCTTCCAGTCCTTGCAGGTGAGGTAGGCGCCGAGACCGACCCCGATGATGTTGGCGGGGGCGACTCCGGCGTTCTGCAGTGCTGTCACGACCCCGGTCTCGGACTCGTCGTTGCAGCCCCAGACGACCCAGTTCTTGACTCCCTGGTTGGCCGTGATGACCCCACCAGCCTTGTTCAGCGCGTCAGTGACCGAGTTGTCCGTGCCGATCTGAACGATCTTGGGTGCGCTGGGGACCTTGGCTGCGAACGTGCTGGCCGCACCGTCGAGCCGCTGCACACAGACCGACAGGTCGGCCTTGCCCACGGCAATGATCCTGGTGTCGGCAGCCGACCAGCCGGCGGCGGTGTAGAGCGCCGCGGCCTTCTCGCCGACGGAGTTGCCCATCGACGTGCCGTCGAAGCCGACGAACGAGGCTGCTGTGCCGTCTGCGGCCTTGAGGATGTCGTCAGAGGCCATGAACGGAATGCCGGCGGCCTTCGCCTTGGCGATGACCTGCGGGCCGATGGCCTGGTCCGGGGCGACCATGATGATGCCGTCGACCTTGCGCGCGATCGCCGAGTCGAGCTCGCTGATCGCCTTGTTGGCGTCGGTGCCGAGGTTGACCGCGGTGACGGTCACGTTTCCCAGGGTCTTCGCCTCGGCCTTGGCACCGTTCGCCTCGTCGACGAAGTACTGCTGGTCACCCTGCTTCTGCAGGTAGACGATCTGCAACGGGCCGGCCTTCGGCCCTGCCGACGCGGTGGCGGCGGATGCGGCCACCTGGCCCGAGCTGCACGCGGTGAGCACCAGGGCCAGCACGGCGAGGCCCGCCGCGCCGGTGAGGTGCTTCTTGTTCGTTGACCATGTCTTCATCGTCATCGTCATCCTCTCGCAATCAGTCTGTCGTTCACGCGCCCCCCGGTCTGGTGGGCGCGGTCGGGCTAGGTCGTGACGCCTGGCCTGAAACGGTTGTGGCGCTGCACGTCGTGGGACGGCTAGGCGGTCGGTGGTGGGCGCCCCCCGTTCGCCGGCATCACGAGATCACTCCCTGCGGATGGAGGTCCGCGGCGATCTCGCGGCGAAGATCGAGGGCACGAGCTCGGTACGGGTCGCGGGCCAAGGCGTGCGTGAGCGTGCGGTCAGCGCGGACCGGGTCTCCCTGGAGCGTCGCGACCTGTGCATCCAGGACCAAGGAGGTGGTGTCGCGCCGCGCCTCGATGTCGTCGGTGAAGAGGAGCATGGTCGGCAGCGATGTCGCGAAGTAGTCCACCGTCGTCGGTGCGAAGCACATGGACGAGGCGAATTCCTCGAGTCCCGCGAGCAGTCGTTGCGCGGCGTGCTCGTCGTCGAGCCGGCGGCAGGCAAGGACGGAGTAGTAGGTCATCTCCGAGAACGGCTGCGCCGACATCTCCAGGAAGTCACCTGCGGTTGTTGCTGCGGTGGACCAGGCGTCTCGGGCCGCGTCGCCGTTCCCGACCGCGGCGTGGGCGTCCCCGAGGGCCAGGAGCAGGTGCGCGCAGTTCGCGAGCGGGTGACGTCCTTCGCCCAGGGTGGTCGGCGGGTGCAGGGCGGCCTGGATGTGCTCAACGGCATCGGTCGGGTGGTTGTCTGCGAGCGCGGTGCGCGCCATGGCCAGGCAAGCCTCGTCCCACGCGCTGAGGACCTGTCCTTCGCCTCCTTCCCATGGCTGGAAGTGGCGGCCGTGGAGGATCTCGAGTGCTTCCGGGGCGCGGCCGGATGCCGTAAGGAGGTTCGCGAGCTCGATCGCCAGATCGTCGCGACGGCGGACGATCTCGGGGATGCCGTGCAGTCGGGCGAGCCGTTGCTCGACCGGGACTCCGGCACGCTTGGCGAGCTGGTCGGACTCGTAGACCAGCCGCGGGTCCGTGCCGGAAACCTCGAGGGCTCGGTCGTAGAGCTGGGCCGCACGGTTGGCGTCACCGTGGACGTTGTAGGCGGCCACGGCGAGATTGCGCCAGACGACGGGGTCGGAGGTGTCGATGCGAGTCGCGTGCTCCCATGCGGCGATGGCGTCGTCGTAGCGACGTTGGAAGTACAACCAGTGCCCCAGCAGCGCGTGCGCGCGGGCGTCGTCGGGTTCTGCCGCGCAGGTGCGGGCGAGCATGTCGGCGTCCTCGAGCCTGGAGGCCAGGCAGTTGGTCGCGTCGGTTGACCGTGCGGCCTCGGCGGTGCGTGCGGCAGCGTCGAGGTCGCCGCGGCGGCGCTCGAGATCGGCGCAGTGGTAGAGCGCGAGCGGTCCGACGGCGACCTGGCCGGGCGTGGTGGCGATGTCCGCGACCGAGCGAAGGATACGCAGCGCCGCATCGGTGTCTGCCAGGCTCGCGTACTCGAGTGCGATGTCGATCCCGGTGGGGCCGTCGGTGTAGCTGTGGTCGCCGGCGAGGTCGCGAGCCCACCGGTCGAGCGGGTCGAGGGCGAGGGTCTGCGCAAGGAGCGCGGTCGCCTCGTCGTGGTGCCCGAGTCGACGAAGCAGGTGCACGGTCATGTCACGTGCTTGCAGGTGCTGGCCGTCGTGGTCGAGGACCGCGCGAGCATGCCGCAGCGCCTGGCTGTCACGACCTCGTGATGCGTCGAGGCGTGCCATTGCCAGGTGTGCCGGGGTTCGCCACGGGGCGTTCCATGCGGCCTTGGCGAAGGCGTCGTAGGCCTCGTCCGGGCGGGCGGTGCGGGCGAGGACCTGTCCGAGGCGGTAGCGCGCCTCTCCGTCGTACGGGTTCGGGTTGCGGCGGGTCTGACGATCGATGGCTGATCTGAGCAGCGGTTCGGCTTCGTCGTAGCGCGCGGCGCGAATGAGGCGCGCTGCCAGGGCGGTGTTCGTGCGGACGTCGTGGGGGTCGCGCGCGAGCGCCTCACGCCAGTACGGCTCTGGGGAGCGGGTGGCGTGGCGGTACTGCTCGAGGTGCAGGCCTGTCAGGTACAGCTCTTCGACCGTTGCGATGGCGGGCGGTGCGGGCGGCTCGGTGGCCGGGTCGGGGACCGTTGGGGAAGCGGGCTCGGTGCGGTGGCGCCACCGGAGCAGTTCGATGCCGTCGTGGGTGACGAGGATGGTCAGGTCGGCCGGCTCGTGGTGGCCTTCCAGGACGGCGTGGTCGACCAGGGGTGTGGCCGGGTCCGCGTCGACCGTGCGCGACCAGAGGGGTTTTCCGGCCGTGTCGATGATGGCGATGTCCAGACCGGGTCGAACTGCCGTGACGGCGACTGCCACGCGCACTGTCGTCGTGGTCTCGACCGGGTTCACATCCGTGCGGACGGCGACGTCGCGGGTGGCCTGGTGCACGGCGCCGATCTGCTGGATCGGGTACCAGTACTGGCTGAAGGTCTTGGTCTCGCCGGGTGCGAGGAAGGAGAAGTCGGGTTGGTTGTCCGTGTAGACGCCGGCCATGAGCTCGACGTAGGGGCCGTCCCCGTCGGTGAGGTTGGCGTCCCAGGCCCATCCGAACGGTGAGTTTCCCCAGGTCCACTGCTTCTTGCCCGGTGCGACGCGGTGGTCGGCCCAGTGCACGAATCCTGCGCGTCGTTCGTGGTCGTACCCGCCGAAGAAGTCGTCCTCGGAGCCGAGGCACATGTAGGAGGTTGGCACGATGAGGTTCCGGTACCAGTCGAGGCGGTCCGCGTCGGGGTTCTCGGCGCTGGCACGGGCGGCGTAGTCGACGCCGTAGTACGGGCGGTCGGCGCGTGGGAAGGTGGTCACCGCGCGTCGGGCGTGGTCGGCGACGACGTGCACGTCGGTCGGGAAGAACGATTGGTAGTGGTCGCCGGTGCGCGCCGCGACGTTGGCCCACCACAGGAAGGTCTGCACGTCGTCGGTGCGGTTGAACAGTCTGACCCGCAGCTCGACGACGGAGCTGTCCGGACGCAGCCGAACCCCGTGCATGCCCTTCATGCGCGCGAACGGATCGTGGTCGGAGCACCAGGCGGTGATGGACCCGTCCGGTTCGTGCTCGATGAAGGAGTCTGTCGGCAGGAAGGTGGCCGGGCGGTGGTGCTGGGGCCAGTTGAACTCCACTCCCCCGGAGATCCACGGTCCGGCCAGACCGACCAGTGCCGGCTTGATGACGTTGTTCCGGTAGAAGAAGTCGTACCCGTTTGTCTTGTCGAGACCGACGTGGATCCGCCCGCCGAGCTCGGGGAGCACCACCAGACGCACCCAGGGGTTCTCGAGGTGGATGGCGTCCCAGACGTGTGGCTTCTTGACCTGGCTGATCCGCTCGTGGAACGGCAGCGGGTACACCCGCCCGGATGAACCCTGGTAGACGCGAGTCTCCAGGAAGGCTGGATAGCGATCGGGCGCATCGGGCAGGTAGGTGTCGATGGTCAACGGTTCGCGCCATGCAGCCACCGGTGCCATGGTCTGGTCGACGGGCACCGCCGGGAGGTCGAGTCGGGACTCTTCGTTGAGCATGCAACCGACGCTAGGGTGCGGTACAGACCTCTGAGAATGTCCGTTCCTACGAGACGCATGGACGAATCGATGATTCCGGAACCGGTTGTGACGACGTGGCTGCCGGACGGTTTCCCAGGTCAGCGGATGCGCGTCCTGCCGCGGCCGGTCGTCGCCCAGGCGCTGCGTGCGCCCACGACGTCACAGGTCCTGGTGACCGACGTGGGGTTCTTCCCTCGCGCGTCGTCCCACGGGCGGGCGCGGCCCCACGGTGCGCGGCAGAACATCGTGATCGTCTGCGCAGCCGGCAGCGGAACCTGCCATCTTCCATCCGGCGCCCACACGGTGCGGGCGGGCCAGGCGCTGGTGATCCCCGCCGGCACCGCTCATCGTTATGAAGCCGATGAGCACGACCCATGGACGATCTGGTGGCTTCACGTCGTCGGGAGCGGAGTTGACGAGCTCTTCGCCACGATCGGCACGACCGTGGATCAACCGGTCATCGGGCTCGGCGACCCGGCTCGGATCATCGCCTTGATCGACACGATCATCCGGCGCATGGAGCGCGACGAGACCATGTCCACGCTGGTCGCGGCGTCGGGTGCGGCCTGGCATGCGTTGGCGCTGCTCGCAGCCGATCGCCGGACGGTCGCCCATGACGTCGTTGATCCGATCGAGGCGACCATTGAACACCTGCGTGCTGCGTCCTCGACCCGCGTGTCGGTTGGCGAGCTTGCGGGGATGGCCGGTTTGAGCGAGTCCCACTATGCGGCGTTGTTCCGCAGGGCGACCGGGTATGGCGTGCTCGAGTTCCAGACCCGGCTACGGATGGGGCTCGCGCGTGAGCTTCTCGACATGACGGACCGGACGATCTCCTCGATCGCGTTGCAGGTCGGGTACACGGACCCGCTCTACTTCTCGCGCCAGTTCCGGCGCATCCACGCGATGAGTCCGAGCGAGTACCGGTCGCATGACAGCGGGTAGGGCTCCCTCGTCTGATCGGCGGGCGTCCCGCTCAAGGAGCACGCACCACCCGTGGGCCTGAGCCCCCCGTTGACTCCGGGCCGAATCCTCAGCGGGACGCAGCCGGCGGTCGCGGCCCCGTATGGGGTCGCAGGTTCCGACGGGCCGGCCCGGTGGCTTGTCCGTGCCCACGTCAGGCATCACCGACGAGCGGCGTGCCGGGAGCGTGGTCCCGGAAGAGCAGGTTGTCGAGCGCGACCTTGCCGGCGCCGATCAAGCCGCCGGAGGTCGGGAGTCGAGCGACCGCTACCTCGAGGTTCTCCGTGGACATCGGCAGGCATTCGGCGTAGAGGGCGGAGCGGACTCCGGCGACGAACACCTCGGACTGGCTGAGCTCGCCGCCGAGCACGAGGCGGTCCGGGTTGAAGAAGTTGACGATGGTCGCGAGCACGCTGCCTGTCATGACACCGGCCTCGCGCAGAAGGCGTCCGGCCAGTGGGTCGGCGTCGCGCGCGAGGGCGATCACGGCCGCGACATCCGCGGTCTCGGCGCCGCTCTCGCGCATCGCGCGTACAAGTGCCAGGCCGCTCGCCAGTGCGTCAAGGCATCCGGTGCGACCGCACGAGCAGGGCACGGGGGTGGCTCCGGGGACTGAGACGTGACTGATGTCGCCCGCCGTGCCGTAGCTGCCGGTGTAGAGATCGCCCGCCGAGATCACGCCACAGCCGATGCCCGAGTCGGCCTTGATGAAGACCTGATTCGGCGCATGGCCGGGATCGGCCGCGTACTCGGCGACGGCCATCATGTTCGCGTCGTTGTTGACGAGCGCGGGAAGCCCGGTCAGGCGACCGAGGATCGCTGGGACGTTGACGCCGTTCCAACCCGGCATGCGCGCAGGTGACACGATGCGTTCGGTGCGGGAGGAGACGGGACCGGGAACCGCGACCGAGACGCCCTGGAGGGCGGTCCCGTTCGGTAGCGTCGCCGCTGCGAGCATCTCGGTCCAGAGCGCGCACACGGACGCGAGGACGACCTCGGGGCCTGCGGCGAGGTCGAGGGGCACGTGCCGCTCGGCGATCAGCGATCCCGAGAAGTCGACGAGGCCGACGGAGACCCTGTCGATCCCGAGGTCGGCGCAACCGACGACGCCCGCGTCCGGTCGGATGCTCAGCCGTCGTGGACGGCGACCGCCTCGCGACTCGCCGAGGCCGTCTTCGCGCACGAACCCCAGGGTGATCAGGTGATCGATGCGGGCGGACACGGTCGAGGGTGACATGCCGACCTGCTTGGCGATCTCGGTGCGTGAGGTGGCCTGACCGGACCGGATGAGTCGGAGCATGGCGGCGCTGCCCGGAGGGCGGGCGTCGACGGCAGCGTGAGTGTTCAGGCTCATCGGGCAGGTCTCCTTTGACGGACACAACGATCGCTACTTGCTCCAGTATTGCATAAACGGGAACCCATTGTTCATGTAACTGTCGACTGTTAGTGTCCCGCTCATCGAATGTCGACCGCGTCCGATGTAAGTGTTCCCAGTGGAGGAGGTGCGCGAGGATGTCGGATCAGGATTCCTCGGCGGGCGCCTCGGCCATGGTCGAGATGCGCGGGGTCCAGAAGCACTTCGGCGAGCATCACGTGCTGAAGGACATCGACCTCAGCGTCGCCCGGGGCGAGGTCGTGGTCGTGGTGGGGCCGTCGGGTTCCGGGAAGTCGACGCTGTGCCGGTGCATCAACCGCCTGGAGACGATCACCTCGGGCACCATCACCGTGGACGGCGTCGCGCTCCCGGAGGAAGGCAAGGCGCTCGCTCAGCTCCGCGCAGAGGTCGGCATGGTGTTCCAGTCGTTCAACCTCTTCGCGCACCGCACGGTGCTCGACAACCTGACGATGGCGCCGATCCATGTGCACGGCGTGTCCCGGGTGCAGGCGCAGACGAACGCGCGTGAGCTGCTCGAGCGCGTCGGGATCAGCGAGAAGGCGAACCAGTTTCCCGCGCAGCTGTCCGGTGGTCAGCAGCAGCGTGCCGCGATCGCGCGGGCGCTGGCGATGAAGCCGAAGGTGATGCTGTTCGACGAGCCGACGTCCGCCCTGGATCCCGAGATGGTGAGCGAGGTGCTCGACGTGATGGTCACGCTCGCGGCGGAGGGACTGACGATGATCGTCGTGACCCACGAGATGGGATTCGCACGCCGTGCGGCCGATCGCGTCGTATTCATGGATGACGGCTACATCGTCGAGGAGAACACTCCCGCGGCCTTCTTTGACTCCCCGCAGAGCACGCGCGCGCAGGCTTTCCTCTCGAAGATCCTGCCTCACTGAGCGCTCGGCGGTCTCTCCCGTCGCAGCGCCAGCACCTCCCAACAGCACGATCACATCAGCCGCACTGACAGAAAGGCGTCACCCATGCACGTCGTGAACAGCCCCAGCAGGCAGATCCCGTTGGTCGCCCTTCTTGTGACGAGTGCACTTGCGCTCAGCGCGTGCTCCAGCGGCTCGGCGGGCACCCCCGGATCGGCGGCCTCACCGTCTGGCACCGCGTCGGGCGCCGGCGGTCTCGCCTCCGTCTACGCGAGTGCACCGGTTGCGGCGGTCGCGGACCTGCTCCCGGGTTCGACGATGGAGAAGATCAAGAAGCGCGGCAAGCTCATCGTCGCCGAGGCCCTCGACGCCCCGTTGCTCTCGCAGCAGGACCCGACCAATCCGTCCAACGTCGAAGGGTTCGATGCGGACCTGGCGAAGATGCTCGCGATCTACATCCTGGGCAAGCCGAACGTCGAGATCGTGCCGCCCGCGAGTGAGACGCGCGAGGCGCTCCTGGGGAATGGCACGGTTGATGTCGTCTTCAACACCTACACGATCACCCCGGAACGGGCCGCCCAGGTCGACTTCGCTGGTCCGTACTTCGCGTCCGGGCTTGCTGTCGCCGTGAAGGCGGACAACACCGACATCCACGGGATCTCCGACCTCGGCGGCAAGACGGTGATCGTCGGAGCGAACACTCCTGCCGTCACCGAGGTGCCCAAGCAGCAGCCCACCGCCAAGATCGTCAGCTTCGGCACCGACCCCGAGGCTGTCCAGGCGCTGGCGCAGGGGCGCGGTGATGCGTACGTCCAGGACTTCACGCTCCTGGCGAGCGACGCCGCGTCGAACAACGCGATCAAGGTCGTCGGCCAGCCGTTCACGTCGGAGCCGTACGGCATCGGGTTGAAGCACGGCGACACGCAGTTCAAGACCTTCGTCAACGGATGGCTCAAGAAGATCGAGGCAGACGGATCCTGGGCGAAGGTCTGGACGGCGACACTCGGGACCGCTGTGACCTCAAGTGTGCCGACCCCGCCGGCGATCGGCTCCGTCACAGGTTCCTGACAGAAGACGGTCGGCGGAGGTAGCACGTGGGCATCTTCGTCAGCGACGTCGGGTCGCTGCTCGCCGCGCTCGGCACGACGATCACGATGGCTGTCATCGCAGGCATCGGGTCGATCGTGCTGGGCGTGGTGATCACCGCCGCGCGCATCAGTCCCATCCCGGTGCTGCGGGGCGCAGCCCTCGTCTACGTGCAGTTCTTCGTCAACGTCCCGCTGCTGGTGCTGCTCGTCGTCGCCGTCTTCGCGCTTCCGGACGCGGGCCTGATGATGCCGTTGACGCCGACGGCGGTGATCGTTCTGACGTTCTACGAGGCCGCGTACACGGCGGAGGCGATCAGGAGCGGGGTGAACACGGTGAGCGCCGGTCAGATCGAGGCGAGTCGGGCGCTGGGGTTCACGCTTCTCCAGACGCTTCGGCTCGTCGTGGTGCCTCAGGCTCTGCGCGCCGCTGTGCAGCCGATCGGCAACGTCATGATCGCGCTGACGATGAACACTGCTCTCGCTGCGGCGGTCGGTGTCGTGGAGCTGACCTCCAGCGCGAACAAGCTCAATCTCGTCCAGGCCCAGCCGATCCTCATCTTCACCGTCACCGGTGCGGTGTACATGGCGCTGGCCCTCGCGATCGGCCTGGGCGCCGGACGGATCGAACGACGGGTGGCGATCAAGCGATGAGTTCGTCCGCTCAGCCGCATGTTGCTCTGTTCGACGAGCCGGGTCCGCGCACGCGACGGATGATCCGCATCGCGTCGGTCGTCAGCGCCCTGGGCCTTGGCGCACTTGTCGGTGTCGGCCTGTGGGTGTTCGCGTCGCACGGTCAGCTGGCTGCCGATCGGTGGACCCCGTTTCTCCAGTGGAGCATCTGGAGCTACTTGTTCCTCGGGCTCCGCGGCACCTTTCAGGCTGCTGCGTTCGTCGCGGTGCTCGGATCCGTCTTGGGTCTGTTCCTCGGCGTCGGTCGACTTGCCCGCGCGCGGGCCACGCGCTGGCTGTGCACCGGGTACATCGAGATCGCCCGCACCGTTCCGGTGCTCCTGCTGATCTACGTGATGCTGTTCGGCCTGCCGCAGCTGGGCCTGAACCTCCCGGTGCTGTGGAAGCTCGTCGTGCCGCTGACCATCGCCAACGCGGCGGCGTTCGCCGAGATCATCCGCGCGGGAGTTCTCGGGCTGCCGTCCGGTCAGGCGGAGGCGGCATCGAGCCTCGGGTTGTCCCGCGGTCAGACGATGCG
>DATKTF010000412.1:0-5682 GCA_035531255.1 Cellulomonadaceae bacterium | reverse complement strand
CCGCGTCTCATGACGGTGCCGATGATCATCCTGGCGATCGGCTCGGTGACGATCGGGTGGCTGCTCAGCCTCGGCAGCGGGATCGTGGGCTGGCTCGAGCCGGTGACCGGTCGGGTCGCCCACGAGGCCGACCCGGTGCTGCCCGTCCCGGTGCTCATGACCGTGACGCTGGTCCTCGTGGCCCTCGGCATCCTGCTCGCGTGGCGTCAGTACGCCGCCGTGCTGGTCCCCGTCGTCCCGCCGCGCGGGTCGGTGCTCACCCGGGCGGCGCGCAAGGACCTCTACCAGGACGACGTCAACGACGCCCTCCTCGTCGAACCCGGCACGTACCTCACGCGCTCGCTCGTGTTCGGTGACCACCAGGTCGTCGACGGCGGGGCCACCGGCCTCGCCCGCCTCACGGTCGGGGCAGGATCACTGCTCCGCCGAGTCCAGAACGGGTACGTACGCTCGTACGCCGCCACCATGCTCATCGGTCTCATCGTCCTCGTCGGCGCTGTCCTGGCCGCACGGATCTGAGGGAGAACCCCGAACCATGCAACCCTCAAGCTTCCCGTGGCTGACGGCGCTCATCGCGTTCCCGTTGCTCGGGGCGGTGACCGTCGCGCTGCTGCCTGCCTCCGTGCGCGGCAAGGCCCGGCAGGTGGCCCTGGGCTTCACGCTGCTCGAGCTCGTCCTCGGCATCCTCGCCCTCATGCAGTTCGACACGAGCAGGTCCGGCGTCCACCAGCTCCTCGAGACCCACTCGTGGATCCCGGCGATCGGCGTGAGCTACGCCGTCGGCGTCGACGGTGTCGGCCTCGCGCTGATCCTGATGTCCCTCGTCCTGGTGCCCGTCGTGGTGCTCGCGGCGTGGAAGGAGCACGGCGCGGACGCCTCCGGTCCCGGCCCGCGGTTGCCGAGCTATCTCGCCCTCGTGCTCGTGCTCGAGGCGTTCATCGTGGCGGTGTTCGCCGCGCGTGACGTGTTCTTCTTCTACCTGCTCTTCGAGGCGATGCTGATCCCGGTCTACTTCATGATCGGGTCCTTCGGTGGGGTCCAGCGTCGGTACGCCGCGGTCAAGTTCCTGATCTTCTCGCTGACCGGTGGTCTCGTGATGCTGGCCGCCGTGATCGGTCTGTACTACCAGGGGCCGGGCGGGCCCCAGGGCTTCCTCACCGACCACCTCGTCGGCCTGACGATGTCGACCTCGACCGAGCGGTGGCTCTTCGCCGGGTTCTTCCTCGCGTTCGCGATCAAGGCGCCGATGTTCCCGGTGCACACCTGGTTGCCGGACGCCGCCGAGCAGGCCCCGGCGGGCACCTCGGTGCTGCTCGTCGGCGTGCTCGACAAGGTCGGTACGTTCGGGATGCTGACCCTGTGCCTGCCGCTGTTCCCGCACGCGTCCCGGTGGGCTGCGCCGTTCGTCGTCGCGCTGGCCGTCGTGTCGATCCTGTACGGCGCGTTGCTCGCGATCGGCCAGAAGGACCTCATGCGGCTGATCGCCTACACGTCCGTCTCGCACTTCGGTTTCATCGTGCTGGGCATCTTCACGTTCACCTCGGTCGGGATCGCCGGGTCGTCGTTCTACATGGTCAACCACGGGCTGTCGACCGGGGCGCTGTTCCTGCTCGCCGGGTTCTTGGTCGCACGGCGCGGTGGATCGCGGACCATCGCGGACTTCGGCGGGCTCCAGAAGGTCACCCCCGTGCTTGCCGGCACGTTCCTCACCGTCGGGCTCTCCGCACTCGCGCTCCCCGGGCTCTCGCCGTTCATCTCCGAGTTCATGGTGCTCGTGGGCAGCTTCGGGCGCTCGCACCCGGCCGCGATCGTGGCCTCGGTCGGCGTGGTGCTCGCGGCCCTGTACATCCTGCTGACCTACCAGCGGATGTTCACCGGCCCGGTGCGGGACGATCTCGCCTCGACGCCTGACCTCTCGCGCCGCGAGATCTGGGTGGTGGCACCGCTGATCGCCCTGATGCTGGTCGTCGGCTTCTACCCGGCGCCCGCGCTCGACCTCGTCCGTGAACCGGCGAAGGTGTCCCTCCTCCAGGTCGGTCAGACCGACGTCCCCGCCTCCCATGCCACCGCCTCGGAAGGGAGCGCCAAGTGACCGGCACCTTCACCGCCCCGCACGTCGACTGGGCCCAGCTGGCGCCGGTCATCATGGTGCTCGGCGCCGCCGTGCTCGGCGTCCTCGTGGAGGCGTTCGTGCCTGCGCGCGTGCGTCGGCCCGTGCAGCTCACCCTCTCGCTCGTCGCCCTCCTCGGCGCGGTCACCGCGACGGTGCTCCTGTGGCACGGCGTGCGCACGACGGGAGGGACGGTCGTGCTCGGCGGCGCGATGATCCTCGACGGCCCGGCCCTGGTGATCCAGGGCGCGGTCGCCGCGCTCGCGCTGCTGTCGCTCCTGGTCATCGCCGACCGCAGCAGCGGCGAGGACGCGTTCTCACCGCAGGCGGCGGGGGTGCCCGGCTCGGACTACGAGGAGCTCGCGCGCCGCAAGGGGCTCGTCCAGACCGAGGTCTTCCCGCTCGTGCTGTTCGCGACCGGCGGCATGATGATCTTCCCGGCGGCGGGAGACCTGCTGACGCTGTTCGTCGCGCTCGAGGTCCTCTCGCTTCCGCTGTACCTGCTGACCGGGTTGGCGCGTCGTCGTCGCCTGCTGTCCCAGGAGGCGTCGATGAAGTACTTCCTCCTGGGGGCCTACGCGTCGGCGTTCTTCCTGTTCGGGACGGCGCTGCTCTACGGGTTCGCGGGGTCGATCCGGCTCTCCGACATCGCAGCGGCGGTCGGCACGGTCACGGGGATGGACACGTTGCTCTTCGCGGGCGCTGCCCTCGTGCTGGTCGGGCTGTTCTTCAAGGTCGGAGCGGTGCCGTTCCACTCGTGGACCCCCGACGTCTACCAGGGCGCGCCGACGCCCATCACCGGCTTCATGGCGGCGTGCACCAAGATCGCGGCGTTCGGGGCCATGCTGCGCATCGTCTACGTGGTGCTTCCCGGTCTGATCTGGGACCTGCGGCCGGCCCTGTGGGGCGTGGCGATCCTCACGATGGTCGTCGGGACCGTCGTCGCGCTGGTGCAGACCGACGTCAAGCGGATCCTGGCGTACTCCTCGATCGCGCACGCCGGGTTCGTGCTCACGGGCGTCGTCTCGCTGGACCCGAAGGGCATCTCGGGCGTGCTGTTCTACCTGCTGGCCTATGGGGTCGCGACGGTCGGTGGGTTCGCCGTCGTGACGCTCGTCCGTGAGAAGGCGACCGCGCAGGTCCTCGTGGGTGCCGGGGGTCCGACCGGTGCCGGTGCGTCGGAGACGGTGCTCGGCGAGGCCACGCACGTGTCGCAGTGGGCCGGTCTGGGACGACGCCACCCGTGGGTCGCCGGAGCGTTCTCACTGTTCCTGCTCTCGTTCGCCGGGATCCCGCTCACGGCCGGCTTCATCGGAAAGTTCACGGTGTTCTCGGCGGCGGTGTCCGGAGGCGCGGCCCCGCTGGCGATCGTCGGTGTGCTCGTCTCGGCCGCGTCGGTGTTCTTCTACGTGCGGATCATCGTGCTGATGTACTTCACGGACGACGTGGAGGCGTCGGCCTCGGCCGGGACCACTGTCGTCAGCGGTCGACTCACCGGGATCGTCGTCGGGGTGTGCGCGGCGCTCACCGTGCTGCTCGGTGTGTTCCCCTCTCCGGTGCTCGAGATCGTGCAGCAGGCGGCGAAGTTCATCTCGTGACGTCCCCGACAGCCATCCCGCTCGCCGACCCGGAGCTTGCCGAGCTGCTCACCACCAAGCTTCAGGTGGTGGAGGAGCGTCTGCGTGACTCCGTGAGTCACGCGGACGCCCTGGCGGACGAGGCGTCCCGCCACCTGGTCAACGCCGGGGGCAAGCGGCTGCGCCCGCTCATCACGTTGCTCACGGCGCAGCTCGGCGACGGGCAACGACCGGAGGTGCTGGACGCGGCCGTTGTCGTCGAGCTCACGCATCTCGCCACGCTCTACCACGACGACGTCATGGATTCCGCCCCGCTGCGACGCGGTGCTCCGGCCGCGCACGAGGTCTGGGGCAACTCCGTCGCGATCCTCACGGGAGACCTGCTGTTCGCGCGCGCGTCGGCAACGGTCGCAGGACTGGGACCGGAGGCTGTCCGGATCCAGGCGAGCACGTTCGAGCGGCTGTGCCTCGGTCAGCTCCACGAGACGGTTGGTCCCCGGCCCGACGAGGACGCCGTCGCGCACTACCTTCAGGTGCTCTCGGACAAGACCGCGTCGTTGATCGCGACCTCCGCGATGTTCGGGGCGATGTTCTCCGGCTGCCCGTCCTCCGTGGTGCGCACGGTGACCGGGTACGGCGAGAAGATCGGCGTGGCCTTCCAGCTCGCCGACGACGTGATCGATCTGACGTCCGCCGGATCGGTCACCGGGAAGACGCCCGGCACCGACCTCCGCGAGCGGGTCCCGACCATGCCGGCGCTCCTGCTGCGGGCGCGGGCCCGCGCGGGCGGTGCGAGCAGCGCCGACCGAGACCTCCTCGCCCTCCTGGAGTCCGACCTGTCGTCCGACGTCGCGCTCGACGAGGCGGTCGCGGCGCTGCGGGTGCACACGGTCGTCGACGAGACCCGCGCGCAGGCCGTGCAGTGGGCGAACGAGGCCGTCGAGCTCTTGGATCCGCTACCCGCCGGGGCCGTCAAGGATGCTCTTGCGGCGTTCGCCGAGTCGCTCGTCGACCGTTCGGCCTGAGGTCGGGAGGCGCGACCTCCGGGCTACGTCCTCGCGACCGCGCGCTGGGCGAGTGTCTCGAGGCGCGACGTGCGCAGCCCGTCCACTGTGAAGATCGCGAGTGCGACCCAGACCAGGGCGAACCCGGTCCATCGCGCGGCGGGCATGTGCTCGTGGAAGACGAACAGCCCGAGCAGGAGCTGGAGGACCGGGGTCAGGTACTGGAGCATCCCTATCGTCCGTAGCGGGAGCCGGCGAGCCGCTCCGCTGAAGAGGAGCAGAGGCGTTGCGGTCAGCAGCCCGGCGCTCATGAGCGCGACCGCGTGCCAGGTGCCGTACCCGGTGAAGTGTCCCGTCCCGGTGGCCTGCAGCCACACGAGGTAGGCGAGAGCGACGGGGGAGAGGACCGCGGTCTCGACACCGAGGCCGGCCAGGGCGGTGACGGTCCTGCCGACCCGGTTCTTGATCAGGCCGTACAGGCCGAACGAGGCCGCCAGGGTGAGGGCGATCCAGGGGAGCCGCGCGGCACCCACCGCGATGACCACCACCGCGAGCGCTCCGAACCCGAGGGCGACCCACTGGACGGGGCGCACCCGCTCGCCGAGCACGAAGACCGCGAGAAGCACCGTGACGAGCGGGTTGAGGAAGGACCCGAGCGACGCGTCGACGACCTGGTCCGAGAGCACGCTGTAGACGTAGACGAGCCAGTTCACGGCGATCAGCGCCGCCGCCAGCGAGAGCAGAACCAGTGTCCGGCGGTGGCGCACCGCCGCCGCGAACGGTTCCCAGCCGCGCGTGACCGTCAGGAGCGCGACACACACCACGAGGGACCAGACCACCCGGTGCGCGATGATCTCGACCGCGCCCGCCGGGTCGAGAAGCGGGAAGTACAGCGGGAACCCGCCCCACAGCAGGTATGCACCCAGGCCGAGCGCCAGCCCGGTCCGTGCGGGGGACGGTCGCGGGTTCGACCCGCCAGCACTCATGCCCT
>DATKTF010000411.1:0-2612 GCA_035531255.1 Cellulomonadaceae bacterium | reverse complement strand
GGAGATCGTGACGAGCCGCCCGGCGACCGGGAGCTGGACGGCAAGAGCGCGGGTGACCCGATCGGCGACCGCCGTGACCTCGTCGAGGCGGGCGAGGTCCTCGCAGATCACGACGAACTCGTCGCCACCGAGGCGACCCGCGGTGTCGGAGTCGCGCATGCACGACGTGAGCCGCAGCGCGATCGCGACGAGGAGCTCGTCGCCTGCGGCGTGCCCGAGCGAGTCGTTCACGTCCTTGAAGTTGTCCAGGTCGATGTACAGGACCCCGACACCGGTCCCGGTGCGCTCGGCTCTGGCCTGCGCCCGCGCGAGGCTCTCGGTGAGGAGCATCCGGTTCGGCAGGCCTGTCAGGGTGTCGTGCAGCGCGTTGTGGGTGAGCTCGGCCTCGGCCCGTTTGCGTTCGGTGACGTCGGCGACCTGGGCCACGAAGTAGTCGGCCGCCCCGTCCGCGTCTCGCACGACCGAGAGGCTCACGTTGGCCCAGACGTCCCGACCCGTGACGTGGCTGTACCGGTGCTCGAGGCGCGAGCTCCCCACCGTCCCGTCCGCGAGGAGGCCAAGGGTCGAGACGACGTCCGGGAGGTCCTCGAGGTGGGTGATGCTCTGGACGGTCGCCCCGAGGAGCTCCCTCTCGGGGTAGCCCAGCAGCTCGACCAGCGCGGTGTTGACCTGGAGGTAGCGGCCGAGAGAACCGGGTCGCGCGCTCACGAGAGCGACGCCGACAGGAGCGTTGTCGAAGGCGAGCCGGAACCGCGCCTCGCTCGCCTCGAGCTCCTTCTCCTGGCGGAGCCGGGCCGTCTGGTCCGTCGCGACGACGATCAGGCCGGTCGGTCCGGACTCGCCGTGGCGCACGGTGACCGACACCAGCACGGATCTGCGGTCGCCGGCGCGGGTCGTGATCGTCGACGGCCGGGTGGCGGCGATCCCCGAGCCGACCAGGGCGCGGACCCGGTCCGGGAGGGAGAGGCGCGCGTCCACGCCCCAGGTGGTGGCCGAGTCGGCGTCGGGGTGCACGAACCTCGACACCGGGGTGCCGAGCACCTCGTCCGCGGTCCATCCGAGCAGCCGCTCCGCACCACGGCTGAAGAGGTCGACCATCCCGTCGAGGGTGACGGCGATGACAGCCTGCTCGGTCGCGGCGCCGAGGATGTCGGACATGAGGTCGTGAGTCGCCCGCAGACGACGAGCCGTCCGTCGTGACTCGGTGACGTCCCGTACGCACGCGACGACCACAGGTCCGGACGAGAGGTCCACGGCCGCGAGGTTGACCTCCACCGGGACGAGCGTGCCGTCCTTCCGACGACCGGTGATGCCGGGCCCGGTGATCATCGGTGCCGCGTGCGGTGTCGCGGTGAACGTCGACCGGTGCCAGCGGTGCGCCGCGGCCTGGGCGTTCGGCACCAGGATCTCGATCGGGTGCCCGACCAGCTCCTCCGCGCGGTAGCCGAAGAGGACGCCGACCTGGTCGTTGACCTCGACGATCGTGCCGTCGTGCGCGCACACCACGATCGCGTCAGGGATGGCACGCAGGAGTCCGGAGGACCGCTGCTCGCGAGCCGTGACGTCGGCGAGCTCGGCCTCCTGAAGCGTCTGGTCCGCGACGACGGCGACGAGGCGGAGCGGCTCGCCCTCGGGGCCCCGGACGACGGAGACGGTCGTGAGGCCGGCCACGGGCGTGCTCCCACCCCCGAGGTATCGGGCGGTCAGCTGGCGACTGGTCGCACGCCCCGTGGCGAGATCGTCCACCGCGGCACGCACCGCCTCCCGGTCCGTCGGCACGACGAGCTCGTCGAGCCGATGACCGGTGGGGTTCCCGTCCCGCGCGAGCGCGGCGGCCGCGTGGTTCGCGTGATGGACCACGCCGTCAGGTCCGAGCTCGACGAGCGCGACGGCGGAGTCAGCCAGCAGGACGGATACCTGCCCCTCGGTCGGGACGTGGTGCGCGGCCTCGACCGCGCGTGCGCTGACGAGCGACGCGACGTGGTCGGCGATGAGCGCCAGCAGCACGTCGGGATCGGGGACGAGACCGCGAGCGCGCGACCCGGTCACGCCGAGGGCGCCGAGGACCTCACCGCGCAGGCCGACGACGGGGACAGCGGACACGTCGGTGCTGGAGGTGCCCTGGTCGCCCGGGGTGCCCTGGACGATCTGGCGGCACCGGGCGAGGACGTCACGAACGGAACGGAGGGTCCCGGTGTGGGCGACGACCTCGAGCGTGCCGTCTCTCGTCAGGCACAGGGCCGCGCCTTCCGTGCGGTACAGGCGTGCCGCAAGAGACGTGACGGCGACGAGCGTCGCGCGGACGCCGGCGTCGGTGTCGAACCTGCGCGCGATCGAGTCGTCGGCGGTCACGAGCACCCCCAGTCCCCGCGCCGGGGCCGTGACGTCGGCCCGTGAACCGGGACGCGCGGTCTGCTCATTCTCCGGGTGTTCTGTGACGATTTCTACCGGTGATGGGCGGGTGAATTTCTGGCGGGGACGTTTCGCGAGCCGGCGGTGGCCTACGACCCCCGCTCGCGCAGCACCGGTGGTCAGCGACGACGACCCGATCGTGCCCGGTCGACCCGCGTCAGGACGACCAGGCGAGGCCCAGCACCGACGAGATCGTCCGG
>DATKTF010000410.1:0-6516 GCA_035531255.1 Cellulomonadaceae bacterium | reverse complement strand
GTGATGACGAAGGCGTGCGGGTGCAGCTTGACGATCGTGCCGTCGATCGGGGCGATGGCGTCGACGACGCCGTCCCGCGACGGGTCGATCGCCATGCCGGGGCCGACGAGCTCCGCACCGAACACCGGGTCCGGCACGTCGGCCATGGCGCGCACGACACCGCTGACCGGTGCGAGCACGGTGAAGGCAGCAGCCATCAGCGGAGGTCCTCGATCTCCGACGCGAGGGTGTCGGCCTCGGGTCCGACCACGACCTGGACCGCCGACCCGGACCGCATGATCCCGTAGGCGCCGGTCGCCTTGAGCGCAGCCTCGTCGACCAGCGACGGGTCGACCACCTCGACCCGCAGCCGCGTGATGCACGGCTCCAGGTCGACGATGTTCGCGTCCCCGCCGAGGGCTGCGAGTATCTGCTCCGCCTTGCTCATGAGAATCTCCTTGCTGACCGACGGCGGCCCGATTGCCGCACGTCACGACTGTTCACAGCAGCTCTTCGAGGTCCGACGCGATCGTGTCGACGTTCGGCCCCATCACGACCTGGACGACGTGACCCGAGATCATCACGCCGTGGGCGCCGGCTGCGCGCAGCGCCTTCACGTCGACGACGGCCGTGTCGTGCACCTCGGACCGGAGCCGGGTCGTGCACGGCTCGATCTCGATGATGTTGGCCACTCCGCCGAGTGCCGCCAGGATGTCCGCCGCCTGCGCTGTCACACCACTCCGCTCCTCGTTCATGCCAGGACCTCCGTCGTCGCAGGTTCTGCCGCCGGTTCGCTCGCGGTCCGCCGGGGGGTCAACGGGCGCTTGGGCGCTCGCAACGGGACCCAGAGGACGTAGCGGTCGGCGCGGTAGGTCGATCGCGAGTACACGCACGCGGTCTCGCCGGCGAAGGTCCGCCGTGCGAGGCGCAGCACCGCCCGGCCCGCGGCGACGCCCAGGAGCTCGGCGTCCCCGGTGTCGACCTCCGTCGCTGACACCGTGTCTTCTCCCCAGTCGGGCTCGAGACCACGTCGCCGCAGCTCGCCGTAGATGCTGTCCGGCACGCCGCTGTCGAACAGGCCGGGGACGAGCTGGCACGAGAGCCACGACTGCTCGATCGCCATCGGCTCACCGTCGGCGAGCCGCACGCGGTGCAGGGAGAACACCCGCTCGCCGGGCAGGATGTCGAGCGCGTCGGCGATGTCCGGCGTCGCGGCGACGACCTCCGCCGAGAGGACGACGGACGACGGCTCCATGCCGCGTCGCTGCATCTCCTCGCCGAACGAGGCGAGGCGGACCTCGAGGTCGACCTTGGTCGGTGCGACGAACGTGCCCCGACCCTGCTCGCGGTCGAGGAGCCCCTCGACGACGAGCGCGTCGACGGCCTGCCGGACCGTCATCCTCGACACCCCGAACTGCTCGCAGAGGAGCCGCTCGGACGGGATGGTGTCCCCTGCCGAGAGCTCGTGCGTGACGAGCGAGCGCAGGTAGTCGCGCACCCGCACGTACTTCAGAACCGAGCGCCCCACCTTCGTCCCTCCGCCACGCGACTCGTGCCCACGGCCGAAGCATGCCGCCCTTGACACCGGATGCACCATTCCATCATGGTTACGGCAACTGGTCCAGACATCTAGCACACTAGGTCGACACGAGATCTCCGGATCTGGACGAGGGACCGCCGGTGCCCACCGGCTCACGACCAGCACACCAGTCAGCACACAATGAGGAGTGCACCTGCCATGACCGCCACCACCGCACCCGCGTCACGCGAGAAGCGCGGCATCCCCGGCCTCGCCCAGCTCCAACGCGTCGGCCGTTCGCTCATGCTGCCGATCGCCTCGCTCCCCGCAGCAGCCCTGCTGCTGCGGCTCGGTCAGCCCGACATGCTCGGCAAGGACGGACTCGCCGGCGCCTGGGGGAGCTGGCTCCTCCCCGTGGCCGACGTCCTCGGTGCGGCGGGCAACGCGCTCTTCGCGAACCTGCCTCTGCTCTTCGCCCTCGGTGTCGCCGTCGGTTACGCCCGCAAGTCCGACGGCTCGACCGGTCTCGCGGCGCTGATCGGGTACCTCGTGTTCAAGGGCGTCTCCGACGCGCTGTCGCCGTACGTCCTCGGCAAGCCCGCCGCAGGCGCGACCCAGGAGCTCATCAACTACGGCGTCCTCGGCGGCATCGTGATCGGCCTGGTCGCGGCGCTGCTCTACCAGAAGTACTCCCGGATCAAGCTCCCGGCCTATCTGGCGTTCTTCGGTGGCCGACGGTTCGTCCCGATCGTCACCGCGGGCGCGTCGATCATCGTCGGCGTCATCGGGGCCCTCGTCTACCCGTGGTTCGAGTCCGGCCTGAACTCGGTCGGTAGCTGGGTCACCGGATCGACCATCCTCGGCGCGTTCGTCTACGGCACAGCCAACCGGCTGCTCGTGCCGATCGGCCTGCACCACCTGCTCAACTCGCTGCCCTGGTTCCAGTTCGGCGCGTACACCGACCCGAGCGGCCACGTGTGGAACGGCGACATCGCCCGGTTCCTGCACGGCGACCCGACCGCCGGCACGTTCATGACCGGCTTCTTCCCGATCATGATGTTCGCGCTGCCCGGCGCTGCCCTCGCGTTCGTGCACACCGCCAAGCCGGCCAAGCGCAAGGTGATCGCCGGCATCATGGGCTCCGCCGCGCTGGTCTCGTTCGTCACCGGCGTCACCGAGCCGCTCGAGTTCTCGTTCGTGTTCCTCGCGTACCCGCTGTACGTGATCCACGCGCTGCTCACCGGGACGTCGCTCGCCCTGGTCAACTGGCTCGGGATCCACGACGGGTTCGGGTTCTCGGCCGGCGTCATCGACTACCTGCTCAACTTCCGGATCGCGACGCACCCGCTCTGGATCATCCCGATCGGGCTCGTCTACGGAGCGATCTACTACTTCCTGTTCCGGTGGGTCATCATCCGATGGAACCTGAGAACACCCGGCCGTGAGGACGACGACCAGGTCGCCGACGCCAACAACGTGCTGGTGGACCAGCCGGACGACGAGCCCGTCGCGACGACGCACGGACCCGCACCGGCGGCGGGTGGCGCGCCCGCGTGACGATCAGGCCCGACCGGGGCACGTCAGCCCCGGTCGGGCCTCGTCGCGCCTGACGTCGCCGGCCGCGAACGGACCTCCCCCGACGTCACCCGACATGCCGGCCCGATCGCACGCCTCCGCGTCGCCGTCGCGTCGCCGTCGCGTCGCCGCCAGGACGCCGAGCAGCGACCGGGGCAGAATCGAAGAGCCACCCGCCGTGCCCGACCACCTGAACCGCGAGGATGCGATGACGACCGAGACCGACCCCCAGCATCAGCTCACCGGCATCGGCGTCAGCCCGGGCCAGGCCTCCGGGCCGGTCGTCGCGATGCCGGCACCTGTCGCCGAGCCGCTCGCCGGCACGACTCTCCCGGAGGGCGCCGACGTCGAGCAGGCCGCCGCGCAGATCGCGACGGCATCCAGCCGTGCGCAGGCCGACCTGCGGGAGGCGGCCACTCATGCGAGCGGAGCGGGCAAGGAGGTGCTCGAGACCACCGCGATGATGGCCGCGGACCCGACGCTCGTGTCGTCCGCCCAGCGCCTCGTGCGCGAGACCCGGCTCGACCCGGCTCGTGCGGTCTGGCAGGCCGCTGCCGCGGTGATCGATCAGCTCGCGGCCCTCGGCGGGTACATGGCCGAGCGCACGCGGGACGTGGCCGACGTGCGCGACCGCATCGTCGCCGCGCTCACCGGCCAGCTGCCGCCCGGTGTGCCCGACGTGGGCCACCCATTCGTCCTGGTCGCGACCGACCTGTCCCCCGCCGACACCGCGACGCTCGACCCGGCCCGCGTCGTGGCCCTCGTCACGAGCGAAGGCGGCCCGACGTCGCACACCGCGATCCTCGCGCGCGCCCTCGGCATCCCCGCCGTCGTCGGCACACCCGGGGCGACGTCGATCCCGGACGGGACCGTCGTGCTCGTCGACGGGGTCGCGGGCACCGTCACGCTCGATCCCACCGAGGCCCAGGTCGCCCGGGCGGCGGCGCTGGCCGCGCGCGTGCGGACCTTCGACGGGACGGGCCGGACGAGCGACGGGCACCGGGTCCCGCTGCTCGCCAACGTCGGTGCACCCGAGGGCGCCCAGGCCGCGGCCGACGCGGGCGCCGAGGGCGTCGGGCTGTTCCGCACCGAGTTCTGCTTCCTCGACCGGACCGACGCGCCGTCCGTCTCCGAGCAGGTCGCGCAGTACCGGCAGGTGCTCGCCGCGTTCCCCGGCAAGAAGGTCGTCGTCCGCACGCTCGACGCGGGCGCGGACAAGCCGCTCCCGTTCCTCACCAGCACCGACGAGCCGAACCCGGCCCTGGGCGTGCGCGGCTACCGCACGTCGTGGCGCAACCCCGACGTGCTCGAGGACCAGCTCGCTGCGATCGCGCAGGCCGCCGCGGCCGAGACCGCCGACGTCTGGGTGATGGCCCCGATGATCGCAACGGTCCCCGAGACGGCCGCGTTCGTCGAGCGCTGCCACGCGCACGGCCTCGGGACGGCCGGCGTGATGGTCGAGGTCCCGAGCGCGGCCCTGCAGTCCGGTCCGATCCTCGCGCGTGCCGCGTTCGCCAGCATCGGGACGAACGACCTGACCCAGTACGCGATGGCGTCCGACCGCATGCTCGGTGAGCTCGCGACGCTCTCGACCGCCTGGCAGCCGGCCGTCCTGCAGCTCGTCGCGGCGACGTGTCGCGGTGGCGCGCAGCACGACCGGCCGGTCGGGGTGTGCGGCGAGGCCGCCGCCGACCCCGCCCTTGCCGTCGTGCTCGTCGGCCTCGGGGTCGCGACCCTCTCGATGACCGCGCGCGCCCTGCCCGACGTCGCGGCGGTGCTCGGCTCGGTCAGCCTCGCGACGTGCCAGGAGCTGGCGGCGCTCGCCGTCGACGCCGACTCGGCCGAGGACGCGCGTCGCACCGTCCGCGCGCAGCTCCCCGGCCTCGAGGAGCTCGGGATCTGAGCGAGCCCGGTCCGCACGGGCTCGCGGGGCCGAGCGCATCGCCCGACGGCGACGGGTGGACTCCTGCAGAGCCGGGAGTCCACCCGTCGCCCGGTGGGCTCAGCCCGCCGTCGTGAGGTACGTCGCGAGGGCGTCGAGAGAGGACCCGGCGTCGTCGTCCTCGGTCGCGAGGACGACCTCGTCACCGAGGCGTGCGCCGAGCGTCATGACGCTGAGGATGCTCGACGTCGGGACCGGGGAGCCGTCCGGGGTACGGATCGTGACCGCGGCCGGCTGCTCGGCGGCGAGCCTGACGAACAGCGCAGCGGGCCGCGCGTGCAGCCCCTCCTCGATCGCAACGACGACACGACGTTCGAGCACGACGACCTCCTGAGCGACGACTACTGGTCTAGACCAGTATAGCCGGAGTTGGGGGGAACACGACCGGGCGTCGGATCGACCGCGCATCGGATCGGGCAGGCCGCCGCGGCGGCGCCTGGTGCGGTTGCGCTAGCGTCGCACCGCCTGGGCGACCAGCCGCTCGCACACCTCGTGCGTCACGAGCGCGTCCGACGCGTCGAGGAGCCGCCCGGCCCGCACCGCGTCGAGGAACTCCCGCACCATCGCGACGAACCCGCGCTGCTCGGGCGCGGAGACCCACCCGTCCCGCCGGGTCAGCCGCTCGACGTCGGCGAGGTCCACGACGTCCGCCAGATCCACGACCTGACGGCGCCGACCGTCACCGATCACGTCCAGGACCTCGTGCGAGAGACCCGCCGTCCAGCTCATGACGCCGACGGCGAGGCGACCCCCGCCGGTGAAGTGCACGGAGAGCCGGCGGCACGCTCCCCGGTCGTCGACGCGCGCGGTCGTCACGAGGTCGTCCAGGGTGGACGGGACCAGGAACCGCAGAGTGTCGACCACGTGGATGAAGTCGTCGAAGACCATGTCCCGCGCCGCACCGAGAGGGTGGCCCCGGTGCTTCTGCAGCGACACGACGTCACGGTCGGCCCAGTTCGCCAGCGCCCGGTAGGCCGGTGCGTAGCGACGGTTGAACGCGACCATCAACGAGACGCCGCTCGCCGTCGCGAGGTCGACGAGCTCCCGGGCGCTCGCGAGATCCAGCGCGAGCGGCTTGTCGACGAGCACCGGCACGCGTGCGTGCAGGAGCGCGGCGACGACCTCGGGGTGCGACTCCGACGACGTGTGCACCAGCGCGGCGTCGAGGCCCGAGTCGACGGCCTCGGCGACGCTGCGGAACCGGTCGGGAAGGCGGTAGGCGTCCGCGACGGCGTCGAGGTTCGACGCCGTCCGGGAGACCAGGACCGGCGTCACCCCCGGCATCGACGCGACCACCGGCAGATAGGCCTTGCGCGCGATCGCGCCGACCCCGACGACGGCGACCCGCATCGTCCTGCCCCGTTCCTCGATCTCGACGTCCCCGGACCCCCTCAGCCTAGGGGTGCGTCCGGCGCGGGGCAGCGGCCGTTAGCCGTCGACGGGCGCCGCTCGACGGGTTCCGCTCGATGGGCAGCGCCGGACGAGAAGTTCGTGAAGAGCG
>DATKTF010000409.1:0-2697 GCA_035531255.1 Cellulomonadaceae bacterium | reverse complement strand
CTCGATCGGCTACCTCGGCATGTGGCTCGCGACGCGGGCGAACGTCCGCGTCGCCGCAGCGGCGAACCAGCCGAACGGGCGCGCCGAGGGGGCGCGTATCGCGTTCCGGACCGGTGGCGTCGTCGGGATGAGCGTCGTGGGTCTCGGGCTGCTCGGTGCCGCGACCGTGGTGCTGGTGTACCGGGCCGACGCACCGGCCGTCCTCGAGGGATTCGGCTTCGGTGCCGCGCTCCTCGCGATGTTCATGCGCGTCGGCGGCGGGATCTTCACCAAGGCCGCCGACGTCGGGGCCGACCTCGTGGGCAAGGTCGAGCAGGGCATCCCGGAGGACGACGCGCGCAACGCGGCGACGATCGCGGACAACGTCGGCGACAACGTCGGCGACTGCGCCGGCATGGCGGCGGACCTCTTCGAGTCCTACGCCGTGACCCTCGTCGCAGCGCTGATCCTCGGCAAGGCGGCCTTCGGTGAGCGCGGTCTCGTGTTCCCGCTGATCGTCACGGCGATCGGCGCGGTCGTCGCCGTGCTCGGCGTCGTCATCACGAAGGTGCGTGGCACCGAGAGCGGTCTTGCCGCGATCAACCGGGGCTTCTACATCTCGGCGCTCGTCGGGGTCCTGCTCGCCGGGGCCGCCGCGTTCATCTACCTCCCGTCGAGCTTCGCCGACCTCACCAGCTCGACGGCCGGTCTCACGACCCACCCGGGTGACCCGCGCTTCGTCGCCGCGGCGGCCGTCGCGATCGGCGTCCTGCTCGCCGGCGTGATCCTCTGGGTCACCGGGTACTTCACCGGCACGACGTCGAAGCCGACGCTGCACGTGGCGCGGACGTCCCTGACCGGGGCGGCGACCGTGGTGCTCTCCGGCATCGGGGTCGGCTTCGAGTCCGCCGTGTACACCGCGGGCATCATCGCCGCGGCGATCTGTGCGGTGTTCCTGATCGCCGGCGGCTCGGTGTGGCTCGCGCTGTTCCTCATCGCGCTGGCGGGTTGTGGTCTGCTCACGACCGTCGGCGTGATCGTCGCGATGGACACGTTCGGGCCGGTGAGCGACAACGCCCAGGGCATCGCGGAGATGTCGGGTGACATCGACGAGGCCGGCGCGAGGATCCTCACGGACCTCGACGCGGTCGGCAACACCACCAAGGCCATCACCAAGGGGATCGCGATCGCCACGGCCGTGCTCGCGGCCACGGCGCTGTTCGGCTCCTACGCCGACGCGGTCCGCACGGCGCTCGCCGCAGCGGGCGGGAGCGCCGTCGGCGACATCCAGACCGCGATGACGAGCTACGAGATCATCTCGCCGATCACCCTGGTCGGCGTGATCCTCGGCGGGGCGACCGTGTTCCTGTTCTCCGGCCTCGCGATCGACGCGGTCACGCGGGCGGCCGGCGCGATCGTCTTCGAGGTCCGCCGTCAGTTCCGGGAGAACCCCGGCATCATGACGGGCGAGACCCGACCTGAGTACGGCCGGGTCGTCGACATCTGCACGCGCGACTCGCTGCGCGAGCTCGCGACGCCGGGTCTGCTCGCCGCGTTCGCGCCGATCGCGGTGGGGTTCGGCCTGGGGGTCGGCCCGCTCGCCGGGTTCCTCGCGGGCGCGATCGCCACCGGGGTGCTCATGGCCGTGTTCCTCGCGAACGCCGGGGGCACCTGGGACAACGCGAAGAAGATCGTCGAGGACGGCAACCACGGGGGCAAGTACTCGGACGCCCACGCTGCGGTCGTCATCGGCGACACCGTCGGGGACCCGTTCAAGGACACCGCCGGACCGGCCATCAACCCGCTCATCAAGGTGATGAACCTCGTGGCCGTCCTGGTCGCGCCGGCCGTCGTGCAGGTGAGCGTCGGTACGGGTGCGAACGTGTGGGTGCGGCTGTCGATCGCGACCGGGGCGGCCGCCGTCGCCTTCGGCGCGGTGATCGTGTCTCGGCTCCGTGCAGCCAAGGTGGACCGGGAGAGCCAGCTCGAACGCGAGCTGGAGCTGGTCTGAGCTGACGGTCCTGCTCGACGTCGCTGCGCACGACTGCCGGTCGGCTCGGTTCCCTCGCTCGTCGTGGTCTCTCCCGGCTTGACGGCGACGACGCACCGGTTCGGTGCCGGACCGGACGCTGCGTACCGGCGCCCGGTGTCGACCGCTCCGGAAGGAGACTGCGGAAGGACGCGGAGGAAGAAGACTGCGGAAGGATGCGGCAGGTGAACGACCTCACGCACGACCCCGACCTGCTGGCACGGCTCCGTGACGACCTCGCGTCCGCCGGGTACACGGTCGCCGGGGTCGACGAGCTCCTCGGACCGCTCGCGTCCGCCGCGTTGCATCGCGAGGAGCCGGTACCCGCTCGTCGCGCGACGAGCCCGTCCGGCCCGACAGGCGCAGATCCGCGGAGCACACTCGTCCGTGCGTTCGTCCTGGGGTGCGCCGTCACGCGTCGGGCGCTGGAGGCCGCGCTGCCGCGTGTCGGTACGGCGGGCGCCGAGCGGCTCGGCCTGGTGGTCGCTGCCGGCGCGGAACCGGATGACGCGGTCGGCGCGGCCGTGGACCTCCGGCCGTACGCCATGTCGGACGGGTCGGACGGGTCGGACGGGGCCGACGGGTCGGGTGCGGTCGACTGGTGGATCGCGTCGGACCTCGGCGAGCTGGCGACCGGTCGGAGCCTGCGCACCGACCACGTGCTCGGCGTCGGCGGCGCGTCGACGACG
>DATKTF010000408.1:0-4387 GCA_035531255.1 Cellulomonadaceae bacterium | reverse complement strand
CGGCCGACGATCTCCTCGCTGGACCCGTCGGAGTAGACGTTGGCCGTGTCGAAGAACGTGATCCCGAGCTCGACGGCGCGACGGATCAGCGGTCTGCTCGCCTCTTCGTCGAGGGTCCACGTGTGGTTGCCGCGGGTGGGCTCGCCGTAGGTCATGCAGCCGAGGGCGATCCGGGAGATCTGGAGGCCGGTGCGGCCGAGCGTGGTGTAGTCCATGGCGTCGATCCTCGCTCACGCTCCGCGGCGGGGCCACCGAGCGCTGTCGCGTGCGAGCTCGTCGACCTGCGCAGACCTGCGACCGGGCCTGAGCGCGCTACGCGGCCCGCGCGGCGCGTCTGCTCAGGCCGCCGCCCCACCTCCGCTCAGGCCCCGGCGCCACCTCCGCTCAGGCCGCGAGCACCTCGAGCAGCTCGGCACCGTAGGTGTCGAGCTTGGTGACGCCGACGCCGCTGATGGTGCCGAGCTCGTCGAGGGTCGTCGGGAGTCGGGTCGCGATCTCGCGCAGCGTCGCGTCGTGGAAGACGACGTACGCCGGGACCCCCTTCGTCTTCGCCGTCGTGGCTCGCCAGGCCCGTAGCCGCTCGAAGACGGTCAGGGCGTCGGTGTCGAGCTCCGAGGTCGCCGTCCGCTTCGACTGACGCGCAGGCCGCGCCGCACGGGGCGCCTCGCGGCGAAGCAGCACCGACCGGGTGCCGCGGAGCACGTCCGGGCTCGTCTCGGTGAGCCGCAGGGTCCCGTACCCGTCCGCGTCGACCGCGAGCAGGCCCTGCGCGAGCAGCTGACGCACGACGCCGCGCCACTCGCCCTCCGAGATGTCCGCACCGATGCCGAACACGCTCAGCGTCTCGTGACCGAGCTGACCGACGCGAGGGGTCGCCTTGCCCAGCAGGACGTCGACGACGTGGCCCGCGCCGTACCGCTGACCGCGCTGGTCGAGGCGGACGACGGCCGAGAGCAGCTTCTGGGCCGCCAGCGTCCCGTCCCACGACTCGGGGGGTGCCAGGCACGTGTCGCAGTTGCCGCACGGCTCGCCGGTCTGGCCGAAGTAGGCGAGCAGCTGCACGCGGCGGCACGTCACGGTCTCGCACAACGCGAGCATCGCGTCCAGGTGCGCCGCGAGGCGGCGACGATGGGTCGCGTCGCCCTCGGAGGTGTCGATCATGCGTCGTTGCTGCACGACGTCCTGCAGGCCGTACGCGAGCCACGCGGTGGACGGGAGACCGTCGCGCCCCGCTCGACCGGTCTCCTGGTAGTAGCCCTCGACCGACTTCGGGAGGTCGAGGTGGGCGACGAACCGCACGTCGGGCTTGTCGATGCCCATGCCGAACGCGATCGTCGCGACCATCACGAGACCGTCCTCGCGCAGGAACCGCGACTGGTTCGCCGCGCGGACCCGAGAGTCGAGGCCCGCGTGGTACGGCAGCGCCGGGATGCCGTGCTCGACGAGGTGCTGCGCCGTCTGCTCGACCGACGCCCGGGACAGGCAGTAGACGATCCCCGCGTCGCCGGGGTGCTCGGCTCGCAGGAGGTCGACGAGCTGGGCGCGAGGCTTGTCCTTGCCGACGATCCGGTACTGGATGTTGGGCCGGTCGAAGCTCGCCACGAAGTGCCGGGCCGCGGTGAGCTGCAGACGCTCGGCGATCTCCGTATGGGTCGCCTCGGTGGCGGTCGCGGTCAGGGCGATGCGCGGCACCGTCGGCCAGCGTTCGTGCAGCACGGAGAGCTGCAGGTAGTCGGGTCGGAAGTCGTGGCCCCACTGGGAGACGCAGTGCGCCTCATCGATCGCGAAGAGTGCGATGGCCCCGCGCTCGAGCAGGTCCAGGGTGTCCGGGACCCGCAGCCGCTCGGGCGCGAGGTAGAGCAGGTCGAGCGCGCCGTCGAGGAACGCGCGCTCCACGCGGCGGCGTTCGGCGACGTCCTGGGTCGAATTGAGGAACCCGGCCCGGACCCCGAGAGCGGACAGCGCGTCGACCTGGTCCTGCATGAGGGCGATCAGCGGCGAGACGACGACCCCGGTGCCGTGCCGGACCAGTGCCGGGACCTGGTAGCACAGGGACTTCCCGCCGCCGGTCGGCATCAGGACCAGGGCATCGCCGCCGGCGACCACGGTGTCGATGATCTCGGCCTGGTCGCCGCGGAAGTCCTGGTAGCCGAACACGCGGCGCAGCACCGCGAGCGGGGTACCCGATGTGCCGTCGGCCAGGGGTGCGGGGGTGCGCGCGTCGTCGTCGACGGTCGGGGGAAGGGGCGGCACGTCCCCACCCTACGATCCGGCACCGACCACGCGGTCATCGTTGCACCCCCGGGGGACAGGGGTCATGGGTGCGCCGTCGTGGACGGCTCGGCCGGGGCCGGCCGGTCAGGCGTCGATGCGCGCGATCGCGGTGCCCTGGACGACGGCCTCGTCCTCGCCGACCAGGAGGTGGATGGTCCCGGCGACCGGCGCCGGGACCTCTGCCGAGACCTTGTCGACCTGGACCTCGGCGATGAGCTGGTCCACGCGCACGTGCTCCCCGTCGGCGACGAACCATGTCGCGAGGACTCCCTCCGCCTCCGGCCGCTCGGCCGAGAGCGGAGGGAAGACCACGTCGGTCATCGGCTCACCGTCCGCCGGATCGCCGCCTCGATGCGGTCCTGGCGCGGCAGGACCGCGTACTCGAGCGTGTTCGCGTAGGGGATCGGGGTGTCCGGGTTCGCGACGCGCGCGACCGGCGCCCGCAGCATCCCGGGGTCGACGTCGGTGATGGTGGCCGCGATCTCGCCCGAGAGGCCGAAGGACCGGTAGTCCTCGTCGACGACGACCAGGTGACCCGTCTTGCCGACCGACCGCAGGATGGTCTCGCGGTCGAGCGGCACGAGGCTCCGCAGGTCGATCACCTCGACGTCGATGCCGTCCGCGGCGAGCGTCTCGGCGACGTCGAGCGTGTGGTGAACCGAGAGGGACAGCGTCACGACCGTGACGTCGCTGCCCTGCCGGACGACCTTCGCCTCGCCGATCGGGACGGTGTACTCACCTTCCGGGACGTCCGCCGTGGCCCGCGTGTTCTTGACCATCCACGGCAGTCCCATGACGCCCTTGTGGAACATGTACACCACGGGGTTGTCGTCGCGGATCGCCGAGATCATCAGTCCCTTGGCGTCGTACGGGTTGCTCGGGACGACGACCTTCATGCCCGGCAGGTGCGCGAACGTGCCCCACAGGCACTGCGAGTGCTGCGCGCCGTCGGAGTAGCCGCCGCCGACGGCCGTCGTGAGGACCATCGGGACCGTCACGTTCCCGCCGGACTCGTAGTGGATCTTCGCCATGTGGTTGTAGATCTGGTCCAGGCAGACCCCCATGAAGTCGGCGAACATGAGCTCGACGATCGGGCGCATGCCTTCGACCGCGGCGCCGATGCCGAGCCCGATGAACGCGGTCTCGGAGATCGGGGTGTCGATCACCCGACCCGGACCGAACCGGTCGAGCAGGCCCGCGGTCGAGCTGAAGATCCCGCCGTACGCCCCGACGTCCTCGCCCAGGTAGATGACGGACGGGTCGCGCGCCATCTCGATCTCGATGCCCTCGACCATCGCCTTCGACGTGGTGAGGCGGTGGCTGCTCTGCGGTGCCGTGTCGACCGGCTCCTCGATGATGGTCATGATCTCCTCCTCACGCTCATGCGAACACGTACGCACCGGCATCGGCCGGGTCGGGCAGCGGGCTCTCCTTGGCGAACGTCACCGCGTCCTCGACCCGGGTGCTCGCCTCGTCGGCGATCTGCTGCGCGGCGGCGTCGTCCAGGAGGCCTGCCGCGCTCAGGGTCGTGCGATAGGCCGGGATCGGGTCGCGTGCCGGGACGTCGTCCAGGTCGCCGCGGTAGCCCTGTGCGTCGCCCTCGAAGTGCCCCCACAGGCGCAGCGTGTGCACCTCGAGCAGTGTCGGCCCCTCGCCGGCGCGCGCCCGGGCGACGGCCTGCGACGCCGCGAGGTGCACGGCCTCGACGTCGTTGTCGCGGATCCGCTCGGCGGGGATCCCGTAGGAGACGCCGCGCGTCGCGTTCGAGTGCACGCTCGTCGACGCCGACCGCGGCACCGAGATGCCCCACTCGTTGTCCTCGACGACGAACACGACCGGCAGCTTCCAGAGAGCCGCCAGGTTGAGCGACTCGTGGAACGCGCCCTGGTTCGCCGCGCCCTCGCCGGTGACCGCGACGGCCACCCGGCCGGTGCCCTGGCGCTGGAACGCGAACGCCTGCCCGAGCGCCGGTGGGTACCCCTCGGCGATGATCCCCGAGCACGAGAAGTGCGTCGACGGGTCGAACAGGTGCATGTGACCGCCCCGACCGTGGCCGAGGCCCGTCTCGCGGCCGAAGATCTCCGCGGCCATCGCCCTCAGGTCCATGCCGTGC
>DATKTF010000407.1:0-2309 GCA_035531255.1 Cellulomonadaceae bacterium | reverse complement strand
CGGCGTACTCGTGCCCGCTGGTCTTGACGGCACCGATGAGGTCGATGTCGGCGGACACGGGCGTCCCGTCGCGTTCCTCGAAGTCGGCATCGACGAAGCGCACCCGCTCCAGGTCGCGCCCGGTGACGAGCCCGAGGCGCGCGTTCTCGAACTCACCGGGAAGCCGCACGTCCAGGAAGACGCTGTCGCCCTCGTCGATGACGCTCACGGTGACGGGCGACGGCAGGGTGAGTCCGCCGTTCTCGGCCTCGTATGGTGCCGCGCCCTCGGCGTAGACGTTCGCGCGGACGTAGACGGGCTGCTTCACCGTGGCGAAGCGCAGGTGGTCACCCAGGGTCGGGTCGCCGGTGCGCTCGATGTACTCGGCCATCGAGGCCGGGTGCCCGTCGTAGCCCGCTGTCCCGTACCCGACGACCAGGCCCTCGCGCTTGGTCGGGCCGTACGCGAGGCCGGCATCACCCCCGAGGAAGATGTTGCCGACAAAGCGGTCGTCACCGCCGAGGATCGCCGCGTACCCCGCGACCACCGTGCTGTGCGGCACGTGGTACGGGGTGGGTCGGTCGACCACCGGCTCGAGCGCCATCGTGCCGCAGACCAGGTTGTGGACGAACGCGCCACCCTGGCTGAAGAGCTCCAGCGAGACCCGCGAGCCGAGGATGTTGTGCTCGACCAGATAGGGCCCGTGGCTGACCTCGATGAACAGGTCTCGGTTGTTGGCGTAGAAGAGGTTGCGTGCGATGCGGGTGCCCTGGGTCTGCCAGTCGAGCCAGGTGCCCAGGGAGCAGTCGTGGATCCGGTTGTGGCGGATGGTGACGTCGATCGCGGCGTGCAGCTTGATGCCGGCGATCTCATAGCCGTAGAACTCCCGCTTGACCGCGATGTTGTAGATGTGGTTGTCCTCGATGGTCGAGAAGACGCATCCGAGGTGGCCGACGATCCCGTTCTGGCCGCAGTCGAAGATCGTGTTCCGCCGCACGACGTGAGAACCGATGTGCTCGGCGTCCCATCCGATCTGACGGGCGGAGAACACCGACTCCAGCTGGTACTGGTAGCCGGGCTTGTCCCCTCGCTCGGTCGAGTAGTTGTGGCCGGTCGACGCCTCCTTGCCCAGCGAGATCGCCGAGCACTTCGCGTCGTGGATGACGTTGTCCTCGATGATCCAGCCCTTGGCCCAGTTCGGACCGATCAGGCCCGGCTGGTCGGCCGTCGGCGGCGCCCAGGGCGACGCGGCCTGGGCCAGCTCGAACCCGCGGACGGTGATGTAGTCCAGGTGGTGCTCGACCGGGTAGAACACCGATCGGCGGACGTTGATCTCGACGAGCTCGGCGTTGGGGTCCGCTCCGCGGAAGTTCGCCCAGATCGTGGTCTCGTGCTCACCCACCTCTGCGTACCAGACGTGCTGCGTCTGGTCTGGGTTGCGGATGACGTCCCACGTGCCCGTCCAGTCGTCGACCGCCTCGGTACGCAGCGGTGCGTCGAACACCTGCTCCCGGTCGCTCACCTCGTAGAAGCTCATCCCGTTGAGGTAGACGTCCCCCAGGTGCTTCTTCGGTGAGTCCGGCGACGGGTAGACGATCCAGTCGCCGTCGACCTCGAGCACGTAGGGGTTCCACTCACCGAACAGCAGGTTCGATACCGACACCGTCCACACGCCGCCCTGGACGCGCTGCCAGCCGGTGACCTGCTCCGAGCCCGTGATGAGGACGTTCTCGCCGTCCGCGGCCCGGTAGGTGATCCGACGCTGGTCGGACAGGCCACCGCGCCGTGGCCGCACCCACTCGCGGTACACACCCTCGTGCACGACGACGGTGTCACCGGGTTGGGCGACCTGGGCGGCCTTGTTGATCGTGCGGTAGGGGTCGGCCTCGGTGCCGCGGGACGCATCGGAGCCGGCGATCGCCACATGGAGCTGGTTCATGGTGCCAGGAGCCTTCTTGTCGGTGGGTGATGTCGGGATCGGGCGAGGGTTGTGGGCGAGGCGCCGCCCTCACGGCTGTGGCCGCGACGCCCTCACTTGCTGAAGCCCGCAGTCAGACCGCTCAGCAGCTGCCTGCGGCCGACGGCGTACAGGACGAGGATCGGAAGCGTCGTCAGGACCACCGACGCCAGGACAGCCGGGACGTTGACGCCGTACTGACCCTGGAACGACCACAGCGCGAGCGGGAGGGTCCGCTTGCTCGGGCTCTGGGTGAGGATCAGGGGCAGCAGGAAGCCGTTCCAGACCGTCAGTCCGTTGTAGATGGACACCGTGACCAGCGCCGGTCGTGTCAACGGGAACGCGAGTCGCCACAACGTGGTCCACTCGTTGG
>DATKTF010000406.1:0-2457 GCA_035531255.1 Cellulomonadaceae bacterium | reverse complement strand
GTGCGGTAACTGCTGCGACCCGGTGACGATCGACGCCGACGCCATCGACCCGTGGCGCGACTGGCTCGACTACTGGCGTGCCGGCGGGGTCGAGGACGTGACCGATTCTGACGGCGACCCTGCGGACCCGACGTACCGGTTCATCGCCGAGCACATGACGGAGATCAGCAACGAGGACGGCGTCGTGTCGTTCGCGTGCTCGTTCTTCGACAAGGTCACCCGCCAGTGCGGTGCGTACGACCAGCGGCCCCCGATGTGCTCGAACTACCCGTGGTACGGCGACGAGCCCGCGGACCGGATCGCGAAGAACCCGTACCAGTGCGTCGACGGCTGCTCATTCCTCCTCGACGTCCCACCGGGCGCCCGGCCCGAAGGCTCCCGCCCGTTCATCCCGCTCACCGTCGTGAGGAGCACACCATGACCGCACCGATCGACGACGACTGGACTGAGATCCAGGGCGCGCGGATCCCCCGCATGGACCTCGTCGGCAAGGCCGCGAACGGCACGTCGGGGTTCCTGCTCATGAAGGCCCAGGACGGCCCCGCCGGGCTCGTCGACGCCGCCACCGTCCGGGACCTCATCGCCAAGGCCACCCCGGACAGGGACACCGAGCCGTCGACGGTCACCGCGTTCACCGGCAGCCCTGACGACGTCGCCAAGGCCCTGTACGCCGTCCGTGACGCCGGCAAGCGCGGTGCCGCGGAAGCCATGCGCGTCATCCACGAGGCCGCGCAACTCGCGAAGGCCGACAAGTCCACAGCCCAGGTCAACGACCTGCCCGACACCGACTTCGCGTACATCGAACCCGGCGGCAGCAAGGACGACACGGGGCGCACCACACCGCGGTCCCTGCGCCACTTCCCGATCATGGACGCCGCCCACGTCCGCGACGCCCTCTCACGCGCCCCACAGTCCCCCCACGGCGACAAGGCGATGCCCAAGATCACCGCCGCCGCGAAGAAGTTTGGCATCGACCAGCCCGTCACCAAGGAGACCACCATGCCCGCTGTCATCAAGGCCGACGACGCGGACCTGGCCGCCGACATCGTCGCCAACCCCGACGAGACCCTGCCCGACGCCGACGAGGTCGCCGCGGCAACCCCCGACACCGCACCCGGCGACCCGGACGACCCCACCAGTGCCGCATGGGAGGCCGTCGACGCCGCCCGCGCCCGCCAAGCCCTCGAACTGACGATCGCCCTGCAGCGCCTCGTACAGGCCGCCGTGGACCGCGAATCCCAGGAGGTTGCCGTCGGCTCCACGGAGGACATGGGTGATGTGTGGACCCTGTCCGACGTCCTGTGCGCCATCGACGACATCGTCTCCGGCCTCGCCCCGTTCGCCGTGACCGAGCAGGCCGAAGCGGACCAGCTCACCGCCGTCACGAAGGCCGGGCGCGTCCTGTCGACCACGAACGAAGCCAAGATCCGCGGCGCCGTCGACGCCCTCACCCAGGTCCTGAACACCCTGCCGGCGCCCGCCGACGACGCGGCCCCGGTCGCGAAGACCGAGAAGGAGGCCACCATGGCCGACACCACCATCACCAAGGCCAAGGGCGACCCGCAGGTCGCCGTGTACACCGAGGACGGCAAGCTCGTCGGGACCGTCGACCAGACGGACATCAGCCCGATCGCGTCCGCCACGGCAGCGACCGACAGCGACGGCGACACGCCAGACGCCGAGACGCCCGCCGACGCGACCGACGACGCTGCCCCCGCGGCCCCGGCGCTCGTGCAGCCCGACGCCACCGACGGACCCGCCGCCGACACAACCCCGCAGACCCCCGCCGCACCCGCGACGGACGACCAGCTCACCAAGGCCCTCGACGAGATCAGCCTGCTCAAGAGCACCATGTCGGACCTCCTCAAGGAAGCGCTCGCCCCGCTTCAGGAGCGTCTCGCCAAGGTGGAGAGCACGCCGATGCCCGGAGGCCCGATGCTCCACGGTGCAACACCCGGCGCCGACCCGATCGCCATGCGCGGTCAGGGTGACAGCGGCTTCGAGGCCCTCACCAAGGCGTGGCAGGAAGAGACGAACCCCGTCCGCAAGCAGGAACTCGCGATGGAACGCGCCTTCGAGGGCGTTCGCAACGCCCCGCGCCTCCCGTAACACCCAGCACCACACACCCAGTCCTTCACGACACCCCGCAACGCCTTCACGGCACCGGGGTGCTCGTCGCGCCCACGAAAGGGGCACCCCATGAACGACTACGCCGGTATCACCACCGACACCCTCGACCAGATCAAGAAGGCCCAGACCAACGGTGTGACCTCCGCTTCGGGTCTCGTCGGCTACGACCTCTCCGGAGTCGTGTCCCTCGTCCCGGTGAACACCCCGTGGTTCAACCGTGTCGCCCGCAAGACCGGTGACGGGTCCAAGGCCGCCGTGTGGCGTGCCCTGCTGAACGTGAACAACGCCCAGCCGAACCCGTTCGTCGGGTTCGACCAGGGTGGTTCG
>DATKTF010000405.1:0-2785 GCA_035531255.1 Cellulomonadaceae bacterium | reverse complement strand
GACCTGCTCGTCGCCCGCATCCACCACCCCGAGACCCCCGCCACCCACCACCACGACCTGTCCTTCCAGCTCGCCGTCCGCGACTCCACCGGCCCCGCGACCCGCCCGGCCGTCTAGTGGCTCAAGAGGCTCCCCGGATCGTCGTCGGAGCCTTCCGAGGGGAAGGACCGCGCTTCCTCCTCCTCCTCGATCTCGTCCTCGAGCACCTCCTCGACGTCCTCGTCGAGCCCGGGGCGGTCGTCAAAGAACTCGGTCATGGCCGTTCGCTCCTCGGTCGGCACCACACCCCGTCCGCCAGGTCGGCGACCGGTACCTCCACGCTAGGCACGGTCCGCTCGTCGCGCGCGCGGACGGATCTCCCCACCCCCGCGCCGGAGGTGCCGAGCCGAGGCGTCCGGCCTACCGTGGTGGCATCGGGACGCGGTGCTCCGCGGCGCGACAGCATCGACCGGCAATCGACCGGCAATCGACGGGCACCTCAGGCACGGTGTCGAAGGGTGGTGGTTGGACCATGACGTCCGAGCAGGTCAAGGAAGCGGAGAAGAGGCTCAGCGACGCGGCCAAGGCGGCGCGCGTCGAGCTCGAGAAGACGGGCACCCCGGAGTACGACTCGCGCGCCCACCAGCGCGCGGTCGAGGAGGAGCGCAACGCGCAGGAGGCGCTCGACCAGGCGCGGGCGACGGCCTGACCACGCCGCGCGGCAGACGCGGCAGGTGACGATCGGCAACCGCCGGGGCGGCGACGGCGTCTGACGGCCTCAGGCGTGCGCGATGCCGGAGGTCGCCCAGAAGTACGCCGCGGAGATGCTTCCCTGGGTCGGCAGCTGCACGTCCGGCGCAGGGCTCGGAGCAGGGGCCACCGCGGCGACCGTGTGCTGCGTCCAGCGTTCGCCGTCGAAGTACCGCAGCACCCCGGGCACGTGAGGATCGGGGTACCACCCGAGCTGTGTGGTCGCGGTGGCCGTCATGCGTGGTTCATCGGCGTTCCCGCCCCGCGCCTTGAGTGCGTGCGAGCGCCGAGCGACGCGGCGCGATCGCTGTGCGTCGGCCATGAAAGTGCGGTCGTCGGCCGTAGTGTGGCCTGATGGAGGAGCCGCGCTGGCTGGACGACCGTGAGCGTGAGGCGTGGCTTGCGCTGTCCGCGCTGATGCTTCTCCTGCCGGCCGCGCTCGACGCGCACCTCACGCGCGAGGCCGAGCTCACCGGCTTCAGCTACTTCGTCCTGGCGATGCTCTCGGAGGCGCCGGGTCACGCCACGACGATGAGCGACCTCGCGGTCCGGTCGCACGCGTCGCCCTCGCGGCTCTCGCACGTGGTCACCACGCTCGAGGCCCGCGGATGGGTGGAGCGTCGATGCTGCTCGCGTGACGGGCGCGTCGTCCACATCTCGCTCACCGACGACGGGTGGACATCGTTGGTCGACCTCGCGCCGCGGCACGTCGAGGCCGTCCGCAGCTTCGTGTTCGACGCCCTCGACGACGACGACGTCGAGCGGCTCGCGCAGATCGCGACGAAGATCCAGCGCGTTCTCGATCCGGAGCGGACCTTCGGCCCGACGCACTGACGCCCGCGCGGCGACCGGGGTCACCCGCCCGCAGGCTCTCGCACGTGCTCGGTCGTCCAGGCGAACACGGCGTCGACGTAGCGTGCCCTGGCCGGTTCCGGGGAGAGCGCGAGGTCGTGGATCCCGTCGGGGACTCGCGTGAGGGTCACGTCGGCGCCGAGGCCGGGAGCGCGCGCCGCGATCTGCTCGACGTCGAGGACAGAGTCGGTGCGGGTGATCGCCTCGTGCCAGCGGTCGTCCGGACCGCTCGCGGTCGAGCAGCAGACGAGCACGGGAACGTCGATCGCGAGCCCACCCGCGACGGCCCGGTGCCCGCGATGGATGGCCCGCAACCACCCGGCGCGCACGGGGAAACCGGCGAACGGCTTCCAGCGGAGGTCGTAGTCCCACGTGCCGCCCGTGCTCACGTGCAACGACCGGCCGTAGTCAGGCCCGAGCTTCCCGACGATGCGCAGCGGCATCCACGGACCGACGGCGTCGATCAGTCGGACGGCGATCGTGCGCTCGAACCAGCTTCCCTGGAGGTCGAGCCACGGACTGTTGAGGACGAGGGCGTCGACCCGCGACGTGGTGACGGTCCCCGCAGACCGTGGATGGCGGTCCGCCCAGAGCGCGGCGACCAGGCCGCCGGCCGAGTGGCCGAGCAGGACGACCACGTCGTGACCGTGCTCGTCGCGGATGATGCGGAGCGCCTCGTCGATCTCCTCGTCGTAGGTGCGCAGGTCCGTGACGTAGTTCGGGACCTGACCGCGCCGCAGCGACCGGCCGTGGCGGCGCAGGTCGAGGGCGTAGAAGTCGTACCCTCGGCTGGTCCACTCGGCGGCGTGCTCGGCCTGGAAGAAGTAGTCGACGAACCCGTGCAGGTAGAGCACCGCGCGGGTGGATCCGTGCAACGGGGTGCGGGTCGGGTCGGCGCGGTACACCAGGGTGGCGACCGTCTCGGGCTCGCCGTCGGGCGTGAGCGGGAGGGTGCGGGCGACCCAGTCGCGCCCGAGGGCATCGGGAGCGGTCAGGTCGGCAGCGGTCTGCGCGTCGTCGGGCATGGGTCGATCGTGCCACGCGCGGCCGCGGGAGGCCGGGGTCGATACGGGTGCGGCCGTGCGTGTGGCAGGCCGTGCGTGCGACGGGCGTGTGTGCGACAGTGCGTCTCCTGCGCGCAGCTCGTCGGGCTGGCCGATCAGAGTTGAGCGGAATACGCTCAAGTCTGGACCCGTTGGCACGA
>DATKTF010000404.1:0-2628 GCA_035531255.1 Cellulomonadaceae bacterium | reverse complement strand
GGTAGTTGTCGGCGAACATGTAGATCAGCCCGGACCTCTCGACCTCTCGTACCAGGGCGGCGCCCTGAGCCGGGGTGAAGCTGGCGGCGGTCTCGCTCATCACGTGCTTGCCGGCGCGCAGTGCCTTGATCGCAAAGTCGGCGTGCTCGTGGAAGTAGTTGGCGAGTACGACGGCGTCCATGTCGTGCTCGAGGAACTTCTCGAAGTCGGTGTAGGTCGCCACGTCGTGGGCTGCCCCGAACTCGACGAGACGTTCCTCCCAGGTGTCGCAGAGCGCGACCAGCTCCATCCCGACGGCGGGCGTGGACTGGTCGATGAAGGTCTGCCCCCGTCCCAGACCGACGACGCCGACACGGATAGGACGCGGGTGCGTCATAACTCGACTCCTTGCTCCTGGGTGGTGAATAGCAGGTGCGATGCGGCCGGGCTCACGCCCAGGTGGTCCAGCACCGCCTGGGCAACCGCCTCGAGGCTGCCGGGTCCGGCGGGCGTCTGCCCGACGGTGTAGCTGGGACGTGCGTAGGCGGACGCCGGCGGTAGGTAGAACGCACCGGCGCCGTTGGTGAGGTTGGCGATGAGCACTGGGCGCGGGGCGAGCGCGGCCCGCAACGTCCGGGCGAGCCACGAGTACGCCTCGCCGGGGTGCGCGACGACGACGGCTTCGCCGAGCTGCCACACCCAGACCGGGTAGTCGATCCAGGTCTGGGTGCCGGCGGCATGGTCGACCATGGCGGCCCTTGCGGCACGTTCGGCCCGCACATGCTCGGGCAGCGCGTCGGCGATGGGCACTCCGGCCGGCGTGCGCCTCACCAGCCGCACCGTGAGGATGTCGCTGCGCACGTCATGGCGGGCCGCTGTCGGGCGGGCATCCCATACTCCGAGGGGCGCCCCGGACTCGACCACTCCGGCCAGCTGTAGCCTGCGGTCGGGCGGGTTCATGAGCGCCAAGGTCGCCTCGACCGACAGTGCGAGAGACTCCCCGGCGCGATCGGCATCGGCCGGGTCGGCGGAGTACTGACGCGCGGGTGCCAGCTCGCCGGACGCGCCCTGGACGAACAGGCACAACGCACCGGGGGCAGCGCTCTCCACGTGCTCGCGCAACGCACCGACGTAGTCCGGGGACAGCAGCCTGTTCCCCCAGCCCAGGACGGTCGCATGGCAGGCGTAGCCGACGAGCACGGCGATCTGGCCACCGTCCTGCCCGGTCACGCGCCCGACGAGCACCGTGCTATCAGCCGGCGCCCCGGGCTGCCAGCCCACCACCTGGCGGCCATGGAGGTCTTGGTCGCGGTTGACGGCCAGCGTGCTGGCTCCGGTCCCCCAGGTGAGAACAGCCGGCCGCGCGGCGGCTAGTGCCTCGGTAGCCGCCGCGGCGCTGCGCTCTGCGATCATGCGGAGATGGGGGGCGATGTGCTCACCACCAACGAGCGCGGCCTGCCGGGTGCACGGCGCAGCCGCTGAGTGCGTGTGCGTTGAGTGCAGCAACAGGTCGGCCGGCGCCAGCCCGCAGCGACGTACGACGTCATCCCGCACGACGCGCTCGTCGTCGGGGTCGGCCCACTCGCACACGTCGAGGCTCAGCAGGACGCGCGCGCTGCCGTCGGCCGCGACGATCGCGAGGGCCGTCGCGGTGAGGGGTCGGTGGACACCATCTGCGACCTCGTGCCTAGAGACCCCCCATAGGTGTTGGCGAATGCCGACCGGTGGCGTGATGTCGGCTCGTGCCACGCCCATGCGAGCGTGCAGATCGCCGGGTGGACCGTCCATCGCTCACCTCCCGTCCTCAGTCTGACAAGTCGACGCTAGGCGCTAACTTGTCAGAGGACAAGTCTCTGACTCAGTTGACAGCCTTTTGAACGGCGCACTATGTTCCAGGGATCAACCACGGCGACCGCGGCTCAACCGCGGCTAGGAGGTCGGCCCCACGTGATCCACGCCACGTCCCACCGCTCACCCCGCACTTCTCGGCCGCAGGGCCGAAGCCGTCGGCGCGCGCTTTTCGCCTCGGTGGCATCCAGCGCCGCCGCGCTGCTCGTCCTGACGGCATGCTCGTCCGGTGGCAGCACCGCAGCGAACGGAAGTCCCACGAGTACGGCTCCCTCGACGTTCGTCGTCGGTACCGGCGCGTCAATCAGCACCCTGGACCCGAACAAGGCCGTCGACCAGGCGCAGCTGCAGATCCTCAACCTCATCGGGGGCACGTTGACGGTGTTCAACACCGACTACTCCGGTGTCGTCCCCGGCCTGGCAAGCTCGTGGGAGGTCAGCTCGGACGGCTTGACCTACACCTTCCACATCGCCTCTGGACTGAAGTTCTCCGACGGAAGCAGCCTGACCGCCAAGGACGTCGCTGCCACCCTCGACTGGGTGATCAACGACAAGACCTCGTACAACGCCGGCATGGTGGCCCAATGGGCGAGCGCCAAGCAGACCGACGCGTCGACCGTCGTGCTGACGCTCCACAGCCCACAGCAATCCGTGCTCTCGCTGCTCGCAGACCCCGAGATCGGCACGATCCTCCCGGCGGGCAAGCTCGGAGACGAGAAGTTCTACGTCAAGCCAATCTCCGCAGGCCCGTACATGGTCGACTCGTTCGACCCGACCAACGGGAACACCTCCCTGGTCCTG
>DATKTF010000403.1:0-3531 GCA_035531255.1 Cellulomonadaceae bacterium | reverse complement strand
GCGACCGACCCGGTCGTCGGTGGCTTCGCCAAGGCCGGCGAGAACGGCCAGGTCCAGCCGTCCATCCCGGCCATGGGCGCGGTCTGGCAGGACTGGGGCCTCGCCGAGGTCGGCATCGCCCAGGGCGCGGACCCGGCGTCCACCTGGACCGCCGCCGCTGCCGCGATCAAGGCGAAGATCGCCGCGAGCTGACCCGCTCCGCACCGCGGGTGGCCCGGCTCTCCGGAGCCGGGCCACACCGCTGACGCCGGCCCGCCGCCTCGAGAGCGGACGGCGCCCACCTCCCGACCGCCTGCTGCCTCGCCGCTGGAGTCCCGATGACGATGTCCACCGCCGTGCCCCCGGCACCTCCGACGATCCCGACCGAGCCACGGGTACGGCCGCGTCCGGAGTCCCACGCGCGCGGCTCCCTCACCGCCGGGTACGTTGCCAAGCTCCTCCTGGTGGCCCTGGTCGACGCGCTCGGGGTCTACGGCATCTTCGCCGGGTCGGCGCACGAGTCGTGGGGGATCGTCGGCTTCCTCGCGTTCGCGCTCCTGCTCGTGAACCTCGTGTACTTCGTGCCGAGCCGGAAGCTCATCCCGGCGAAGTACCTCGTCCCGGGCCTGCTCTTCCTGCTCGTCTACCAGGTGTTCGTCGTGATGTACACGGGCTACACCGCGTTCACGAACTGGGGCGACGGCCACAACTCGACGCAGGCCGACGCGGTCACCGCGATCCTGTCGCAGAACGAGCGGCGCGTGGACGGGTCGCCGAGCTACGGCCTGAGCGTCGTCGAGAAGGACGGCCGGCTCGGCTTCGCCGTCGTCGCCGCCGGGAGGACGCCGCAGGTCGGCACCGCGACCACGCCGCTCGCGGACGCCCCCGGCGCGACGGTCGCCGACGGCGTCGTGACCGCCGTCCCCGGGTACTCGGTCCTCGACTTCAGCAGCATCGTCCAGCGCCAGCAGGAGATCACCGACCTCCGGGTGCCGGTCTCCACCGACCCGAACGCGGGGAGCATCCGCACCACGGACGGCTCGGTCGGCTACCTCTACCGGAGCACCTACTCGTACGACGCGAGCTCAGGCGTCCTGACCGGACCGGAGGCGACCTACCGGGCCGACGAGAAGGTGGGCAACTTCGTCGACGCGAGCGGCCAGAAGATCGAACCCGGCTGGAAGGTGGGCGTCGGGTTCAAGAACTTCACCGACGTGCTCACCGACAGCTCGCTGCGCGGACCGTTCGTCTCCGTCCTCATCTGGACGTTCGCCTTCGCGATCCTGTCCGTGCTGTTGTCGTTCGGCCTCGGGCTGTTCCTGGCGATCACGCTGAACCACCCGCGCGTCCGCGGTCAGCGGCTGTACCGGTCGCTGCTGATCCTCCCGTACGCGATGCCCGCGTTCCTGTCGGCGGTCGTCTGGGCCGGCATGTTCAACCAGACCTTCGGGTTCATCAACACGGTGCTGCTGCGCGGTGCGTCGGTCCCGTGGCTCAACGACCCGTGGCTCGCCAAGGCGGCCGTCCTGCTCGTGAACCTCTGGCTGGGGTTCCCGTACATGTTCCTGATCTGCACCGGTGCCCTGCAGTCGATCCCCGCGGACGCGATCGAGGCCGCCAAGATCGACGGCGCCTCGGGGCTCCGCATCTTCCGCTCGATCACCCTGCCGCTGCTGCTCGTCTCGACCGCACCGCTGCTGATCTCGTCCTTCGCCTTCAACTTCAACAACTTCAACATCATCTACCTGTTGACCCAGGGCGGTCCGCGTGACCTCACGGCCGGGGTGAACGTCGGGTCGACCGACATCCTCATCTCGTTCGTCTACAAGCTCGCCTTCCAGGGCGTGAACCGCCAGTACGGGTTGGCCTGCGCGATCTCGATCCTCATCTTCCTCATCGTGGCCTCGGTCTCCGCCGCCACGTTCCGCAAGACCCGCGCGCTCGAGGAGCTGAACTGACATGGCCACGTCATCGGTCACTGTGGTCCGGACGTCCCGTGCGCGCTGGTGGCGCGAGGTCGGGTGGCGGCACGTCGTCGGGGCAGCGGCGCTGGTCTTCGCGCTCTTCCCGATCGTCTACGTGATCTCGGCGTCCGTCAGCGTGCGTGGCACGTTGAGCGCCGCGAACTCGTTGTTCGGGACGTTCACCCTCGACCAGTACGTGAACCTGCTCCACGACCCGTTGCACCCGTACGTGAACTGGTTCGTCAACACGGTCGTCATCGCGTCGGTCACCGCCGTGGGCACGGTGCTCCTCGGGGCGGCGGCGGCGTACGCGTTCTCCCGGTTCCGCTTCCGTGGGCGCCGCGGCGGGTTGCTCACGCTGCTGCTGATCCAGATGTTCCCGCAGCTGCTCGCCTACGTCGCGATCTTCCTGCTGCTGATCGCGCTCGAGAACGTCTTCCCGATCCTCGGGCGCGACAGTCAGCTCGGGCTGATCATGGTGTACCTCGGCGGGGCGCTCGGCGTGAACACCTACCTGATGTACGGGTTCTTCAACACGATCCCCCGCGAGCTCGACGAGGCCGCGATGATCGACGGCGCCTCTCACGCGCAGATCTTCTTCGGCATCATCCTGCGACTGACGGCGCCGATCCTCGCGGTCGTCGGGCTGCTGTCCTTCATCGCGTCGTTCAACGACTACGTCCTCGCGTCCGTGCTGCTCAACTCCCCGGACAAGCAGACGCTCGCCGTCGGGCTGTACGCGTTCGTGAGTCGCCAGTTCGCGCAGAACTGGGGGGTGTTCGCAGCCGGGGCGGTACTCGCAGCCATCCCGATCGTCCTGCTCTTCCAGTTCCTGCAGCGCTACATCGTCTCGGGTCTGACGGCCGGATCGGTGAAGGGGTGAGCGTCGACGGCCGCGCGCCCGCGGAACGCGCGCCGATCGCGCACCTGCTCGACCAACCGCACCACGACGGCTCCGAGCTGTACGTCCCGCAGCGTACGCCGCGGCTCGGTGAGGTCGTCCCGGTCCGGTTCCGCGTGCCGGCGTCGTGCCCGGAGCGAGCCGTGTGGGTCCGCACGCTGCGCGACGCCGAGCCGCGCATGGTGCCCGCGCGGCTCGACGCGCGGGACGAGAACGAGCGCTGGTACGTCGCCGAGGTGCCGGTGCACAACCCCGTGACCGGGTACCGGGCGCTGCTCGACGAGCCCGGCGGTTACCGGTGGCTGAACGGGAGCGGGCTGCACGCCCGGGACGTGACGGACGCGGCGGACTTCCGCCTCACCGTCCACCCGCCCGCCCCGGCCTGGCTGAACGACGCGATCGTCTACCAGATCTTCCCGGACCGGTTCGCGCGCTCGGGAGCCCACCACGACACCCCGGCGTGGGCCGTCCCCATGCCGTGGGACGAGGCGCCCGCCGCGCGCGGAGGGTCGACGTCGGTCCAGTACTACGGTGGCGACCTGCCGGGGATCGAGCAGCGGCTGGACCACCTCGAGCGGCTCGGCGTCGACGTGATCTACCTGACCCCGATCTTCCCGGGGCGTTCGGTGCACCGGTACGACGCCTCGACGTTCGACGGGGTCGATCCGTTGCTCGGCGGCGACGACG
>DATKTF010000402.1:0-6791 GCA_035531255.1 Cellulomonadaceae bacterium | reverse complement strand
CCCGACGCCCCGAAGAGCACGCCGGCGCCGCTGACCCGGGAGTAGGGAGCGTCGAACGCACCCGGCGTGACGTCCTGCGGCTCGAGACGGAGCATCGTGATCATCTCGAGGAACTCGGTGGTCGTCAGCACGGAGTCGACGTCACGGATGCCGTCCGGGGCGAACTCCGGCCGGGCCGCCTCGTACTTCTTGGCGAGGCACGGCACGATCGACACCACGTACAGGTCGTCGAGGCTGACGCCTGCCTGCTGCGCGAAGTGGTTCTTCACGGTGGCGCCCATCATCTGCTGGGGCGACTTGCAGCTCGACAGGTGCGGGATCATCTCGGGGTACCGGCGCTCGACGAGATTCACCCAGCCCGGGCAGCACGAGGTGAAGTGCGGCAGGACCCCGCCGCTCGTCACGCGCCCGAGGAACTCGGTGGTCTCCTCCATGATCGTGAGGTCGGCCGCGAAGCTGAAGTCGAAGACCTTGTCGAAGCCCACCCCGCGCATCAGGCCGGCGATGAACGCCGAGGCCTCCTCGAACGGGATGTCGTACTCGTCGGCGATCACGCTGCGCACCGCGGGTGCGACGAACCCGACGACGACCTTCGACGGGTCGTTGATCGCGGTGAACACGTCGCCGCGCTCACGCACGTAGTCGAGGGCGCCGCACGGGCACGCCCGCACGCACTGCCCGCACGAGACGCAGTCGGTCATGTCCAGCGGCTCGCCGTTGTGGGTACCGACCGTCAGCCGGCCCTCGTGGAACTGGAACGCGAGCACACCCGGCCCCTCGACCTCGGCGCACGCCGCGACGCAGCGACCGCAGGAGATGCACTTGTTGTTGTCCCGGATGATGAACGGGTGGTCCCGCACGATCGGGGAGAACGGCCGGATGTGCAGCGGGGTCGCAAACTCGACGCCGTGGACCGTCGCCTCCTCGCGCAGCGAGCAGTCGTTCTGCTTGGCACACCCGCACTTGAGGCAGCGGGCCGCCTCGGCTCTGGCCTCGGCCTCGGTCAGGCCGGACTCGACCTCGACGAAGCTGTGGACGCGATCAGCCGGCTCGAGCTCGCCGAGATGCGCGCGCGCGAGCCGCGGGATCTGCTCGAACTCGTCACGCGGAAGGTCCTCGAGCGACCCGCGGCTGCAGCTGTAGTCCTCCTGGCTCGGACGGACGTAGCCCCGCATGACGAACTCGTCGATCGCCGCGGCGGCGCGCCGTCCGGCCGCGACCGCCTGGATCACGGTCGCCGGCCCGGTCACGCAGTCGCCACCCGCGAAGATCTTGGTCTCCGACGACTGCATCGTGTTGCCGTCGATGTCGATGTCGCCCCACTTGTTGAGGCGCACCGGGAGGTCGTTGTAGAGGAAGCCGGTGTCGGTGCTCTGCCCGATCGCTCCGATGATCGTGTCGCACTCGATGACGAAGTCGCTGCCGTCGATGGGGAGCGGGCGGCGGCGTCCCGAGCGGTCCGGCTCGCCGAGCTCCATCCGCAGGCAGTGCAGCTGCTTGCTCTCGCCCTCCGAGGTGATCCGTTCCGGCGAGGTGAGGAAGACCATCTCGACCCCCTCGCGCAGGGCCTCGTGCACCTCGATCGCCTGGGCGGGCATCTCGTCCCGGGTGCGCCGGTAGACCAGCTTGACGTGCTCGGCGCCCTTGCGCAGGGCCGTGCGGGCGCAGTCGATCGCGGTGTTACCACCACCGATCACCAGGACCGTCTTGCCGAGCGGGATCTCGATCTCCTTGTAGACCTGCTCGAGGTACTGGATGCCGAGCCACACGCCCTTGGAGTCCTCGCCGTCGATGCGCAGCGGGGACGCGCGCCACGAGCCGATCGCCAGGTAGACCGCGTCGAAGTCCCGCTTCAGGTCCTCGAGGTTGATGTGCGTGCCGAGCGCCTTGCGGGTGATGATCGTGACGCCCAGGGACTCGATGAGGGCGATCTCCTTGTCGAGCGTCGCCTTCGGGAGGCGGTACTCGGGGATGCCGTAGCGCATCATCCCGCCCGGCCAGCTCCGCCGCTCGAACACCGTGACGTCGTGGCCCGCGATCGCGGCGTAGTACGCGGCCGACAGGCCCGACGGCCCGGCCCCGACGATCGCCAGGCGCTTGCCGGACGGCTCTGCGACCCGTGGGACCCACGGTTCGTCGCGCGCCATGTCCCAGTCGGCGGCGAACCGCTTGACGTAGTTGATCGCGACGGGCTCGTCGGCCAGGCTGCGCCGGCACTCGGACTCGCACGGGTGGGGGCAGACGCGACCGCACACCGACGGGAACGGGTTGCGGTCCTTGATCACGCGGACCGCGGCCTCGTAGTTGCCGTCGGCGACGTGGCTCAGGTAGGTCTGGATGTCGATGTTGGCCGGACAGGTCTGCACGCAGGGGGCGACGCAGTCGGCGTTGTGGTCGCACAGGAGCTGCTGGAGCCGGACCTTGCGGTAGGCCTCGAGGCGGGGCGTGTGGGTCTGGATGACCATGCCGGCATGCACCGGCGTCAGGCAGGCCTTCACGTCGCGCGGTGCGTCGGTGCCGACCTCGACGACGCACAGACCGCAGCTCCCGTTCGAGCGCGTGAGGCGGATGTCGTGGCAGAGCGACGGGACGTCGATGCCCTCCTTCAACAGGGCATCCAGGATCGTCAGGCCGTCGAAGACCTGGATCTCACGGTTGTTCACCGTGATGGTGAGCCGGTCGCTCTCCGAGAGCTCGCGCACGTTCGGACCTCCGTCGATGTGGTCTCAGTCGCAGCGACGAACGAGCACGTGTCCTACCGCCCCCTTGGCAACCAGGAGGTCCGTGCCGACGCTGGCTGATAGCAACGGTATTGGCACGACCATGGTCGAAGCCTTGGACTTCCGACCTAGACGAGGCGCGGATTTTACCCGGGCCTTGCCTCGTTCTCAGGCGGCGGCGAGCACCTGCAGCGCCTTGAGCGTGAGCCAGCGGCTTGGCTCGCCCTTGACCTCGATCGGCACGAGGAAGCGGTCGTTGAAGGTGCTCTCGAGCGTCCATCGACCGTTCGCGTCGGCCTTGCGGGCGACGACGTCGAGCGCCTCGCGCATGCGCTCGTCGTGATGTCCCAGGGACGTCAGGATCCCCAGGACCTCGAGGACGTCGGTCTGGTACATGAGGGGGAAGCCGAGCCGCAGCCACCCCGGCCTGGACGTCTTCGTCAGATCGTGGCTGCGCTTGTGGACGTGGTGCCGCAGCATGAACTCGGCGCCGTCAGCGAGCGTGCGCTCGACGTCGGGCGCACGCCGTTCCGGGGGGAGCGCGGCCAGCGCCTTGAGAGCCTTGACTGCGCCCATGTGGCATGTGTGGCGCCCCCAGCAGATCTCGAACGTGTCGTACGGCCAGCCGGTCGGTGCGTCGGCGTCACCGTCGTCGAACCGCTGGTACGTCGTGATCCAGTCGATGGCGTGCTGCACCCGTGGGTCGTCGAGCATGCCCAGTCGGATGAGGCTCCACACCATGTTGCCGGTCAGGCAGGGGATGACCGAGCTGTGCAGCCCGCCGCCGGATCGCTTGGCACGGTCGATCGCAAACCCGCCCGACTCGGGGTCCTGTGCGTCGCGCAGGATCGCCTCGCACCCGGCACGCACGCGCTGGTCCGTGCCGTCGGCACCGAGAGACGCGAGGACGACCAGCTGCCAGACCGTGCCGCGGTACTTGGCCGTGTAGAAGCGATCACGACCCTCCCAGTGGCCGTCGCTCAACTGCGCTGTGAGGATCCGGGGCACGATGCCGTCGGTCATGATCGCATCTTTCGCCGCGAGGGCCTCCGGGGCGTCAGCCGGCATCCCGACGAGGTCCGTCAGCGTGAAGTAGCGCACCGACGGGTCGTCGCCCGCGAGCAGCCACGGGACGGGATCCGTGCCGGGTGCGGCGATCCAGCCGCTCATGGGATCACGCTACGCCGGCGTCGTCCGTCTCGTCCGTCTCGTCCGGCCGGCCGGACGCACCGTACGTGACGCCTGAACCCGGGGGAGGTGCAGACGTCGCGTACGGGGTGACGAAGGCGTCAGCCGGCGCTCGTGGCCGAGGGTGCCGCGTGGGCCTGGTCACCGTCGGGGGCCGTGGGTGGCGTGTGGTTCTTGTCGCCGCTCGGCGCGGTCGGGGTCTCGTTGCCGGTGAGCAGGTGCTCGTCGGAACGGACGCTCTTGCTCTCGGCGACCGTGCCGCGGGGTGCGGCCGTGGCCGCGTCGGGTGCGGGTGTCCTCGAGTCGGTCGTGCTCGTGGTCGTGGTGCTGGGGGTGTCGTCTGCGGCGTTGTCAGCCATGGTGGTGGCCATGATGCCGCCGCCGGTGAGTGCGCCGACGGGGGCGACGCCGGCGATGCGCTTGCGAAGACGGGACGCTGTGATGCTCGTGCATTCTCCTGAGGTTGGTCCGGTTGAACGTGCTCCCTCAGGGTGTGCGGCGAGCCTGGACACCAGTGGGGGTATCCGATGTGCGCGGCATGCGAGATGGACAGCAGTGTCCGTTTGTCTGTCCGGTACAGCCTTCCGGCCTCGCACCGGTCGGGCGCAAGCAGACGCGACCGGCGTCAGCGTTCCACGCCAGGACCCGTCAGAGAGGTGCGTCGGCGACTCGCCGCCGCCTCCTAACGGCGAGTGCCCGCACGAGAAGGACGTTGACGAACGCCCCGGCGGTCACCAGGAGAACCCCGAGAACAGGGGTCGCGATCGTGAACCAGGCCGCCGGGTCCCCGGTCGTGACGGCGGAGATCACGTGTCCACCGGCGTCGACCGACCCGGATCCCGAGCTGCTCGACGGGTTGGCGCCGGGAATCAGCGCGAGCAAGCCGTAGACCACGTAGTACCCAGGAAGAGTCACGATGCTGGCCGGGAGGGAGATCGCGGCGGCGAGCAGCGTCGGCCAGGCCGTGTGACCGACGAGCCCCAGCGTGGTCCCGAGAGCGACGGCTGCGACGTAGGTCGCTGATCTCCAGGTCATGCGGATCGATGGCATGTGTGAACACCCCTCGGTCCACGATGGTCGGGAGAGCGTCAGACGTCAACGGTCCCGTGGTTCTCCGCGAGGTGCCTCGTCGGTGGTGGCCGTGCCCCTGTCCGAGAACCGGTGCCCCTACTCCACCGGCTCCGTCGCGAGGGCGTCCATGATCGGCTGCAGCTCGAGCCACCACGGGTCGATCGGCCGACGGAACTCCATGTCGACGAGGTCGGGCATCGTCTTCAACGGCACGGTGGACAGTGCGCCGTCCGTGAGCGCGACGAAGCCCCACTCGCGCTTGTCGCCCACGATCTGGCCCGAGAGCCAGTCCACGCAGTAGGCGGCGAGCCGGGTCGCGTGGACGCGGTCGTACGGCGACGGGTTGCCGCCCTGCTGCAGGTGGCCGAGGACCATCGGCCGGACGTCGAACGCGCCGCCCGACTCCTCCGTGAACAGCTGGCACAGGAACTCCGTGCTGTACCCGACGCTCGCGGCCTCGTTGCGGATCGCGAGATGGAACCGCCGGCCGGCCGCGAAGCTCGCCACCATCTCCGCGACGTCCGTCGTGAGGTCGGCCAGGTGGACGCCGTTCTCGTGCAGGTAGACGCGCTCCGCACCGACGGACATCGCGCCCATGAAGGCGAGATACCCGCAGTAGCGCCCCATCACCTCGACGACGAAGCACCGGCGCGACGCCATCGCCGACTGCTTCAGCCGGTCGACGGCGCTGACGATCTCACCGAGCGCCGTGTCGGTGCCGATGGTCATCTCCGACCCGGGCAGGTTGTTGTCGATCGTGGTGGGCAGGCAGATCACGGGTATCTGGAACCCGGGGTAGCGGTCCCGCTCCTGCAGCATCCGATAGGTGGCCTCGTACGCGCTGTGACCGCCGATCACGAGCAGTGCCTCGATGCCCTGGTTCTCGAGCGCGCGGCTCACGGCGTAGTACTGCTCGACGCTCGGCACCGCGCGGCTGGTGCCGAGCTCAGCACCGCCGACGCCGACCCAGCCCTCGACGTCGCCCCAGGTCAGCTCGCTGACGTGGCCGTCGATGAGGCCCTGGAAGCTGCCCTGCACCCCCAGCATCGTGTGCCCGCGTGAGAGGCCGAAGCGCACCGCGGCACGCACGGCGGTGTTCATGCCCGGTGCCAGTCCGCCGGCGTGCAGGATCGCGATCCGCGAGCCGGGCGGCACGTCCGTCGGGGCCACCTGGGCGATGCCCTGGAACACCCGCACCATCTCGGTGAACGACGAGCCGCGCGCAGCCATCGCACCCTCGTAGTCACCGGTGTCGATCAGCCGGGGGATCTCCCGGGTGCGCTCGACGGCCTCCATGAGCGGGGTCCGGTGCACGCGGTTGTTGTGGATGCCGATCAGCTGGGGCTCGGCGTCAGGCCCGGCGTTGACGACCTCCATCGCGGCGGCGTGGCCCACGAGGGTCGGCATCCACCGGTCGAACGCGCTGGGGGTGCCACCGCGCTGCACGTGGCCGAGGATCGTGACCCGGGTGTCCTCGCCGAGGCGGGCCTCGAGCAGGTCCCGCACGCCCTGGCTCGTGATGGGCTGCCCGGAACGGTCCCGGGCGCCCTCGGCGACGACGACGATGCTGTCGCGGCGACCGGCCGAACGGCCCGCGCGCAACCGGGCGCACATGTCGTCCTCCCAGCCGTCGGCGGGCGGGTTCTCCGGGATGAGCACGTAGTCGGCGCCGCCCGCGATCGCGCTCATCAGCGCGAGGTAGCCGCAGTGCCGCCCCATGACCTCGACCACGAACGACCGTTGGTGGCTCGCCGCCGTGCTCGCGAGGGCGTCGATCGCCTCGACGATCCGGTGCAGTGCCGTGTCGGCACC
>DATKTF010000401.1:0-5665 GCA_035531255.1 Cellulomonadaceae bacterium | reverse complement strand
GGCGTCCATGCGGTCCTTGTACTCGATCCGCTTCTCGGCGCGCGTCGGGCGCAGCTGCTCGACGATGCGCGCGTCGGTGCCGCGCGGACCCCCGAGCAGCTCGGACCCGGTGAGGAGCGTCGGCTCCCAGTCGAAGACCACCGCGCTCGGTCCGTCGCCGATGACGACCTCGGCACCGGCGACGGCCCCCGCCGAGAAGAGCTTCTCCTCGACGCCCAGACGCGCCAGTCGGTCGGCGAGGTAGCCGATCGCCTCCTCGTTCGTGAAGTCGGTCTGGCGGACCCAGCGCTCCGGCTTGACCCCGCGGACCTGGAAGTACTCGTGGTCGGCGTCCTCGCGACGGGTGACCGTGAAGCCCGGGTCGTCGACGGCCTTGGGCCGCAGCACCACCCGTGCCGGAGCCGGCGCCGGTGCCTCGCGTCGGGCCTTCTCGATCCTCTCGGCGAGCGCGAAGGTCAGCGTGCGCAAACCCTCGTGGCTGGCGGCGGACACCTCGAAGACGGGTAGCCCGCGCGCCTCGATCTCGGCGCGCACGAGCTCGGCGAGCTCCCGCGCCTCCGGGACGTCCACCTTGTTGAGCACGACCATCCGGGGGCGCTCGGTCAACGGGATGCGCCCGCCTTCGATCCCGATGTCTCCGGCATAGGTCGCCAGCTCGGTCTCGATCACGTCGAGGTCGCTGATCGGGTCCCGGTTCGGCTCGAGCGTCGCGCAGTCCAGCACATGCACCAGCACCGCGCACCGCTCGACATGTCGCAGGAACTCCAGACCGAGACCCTTGCCCTGGCTGGCGCCCGGGATCAGCCCGGGGACGTCGGCGACCGTGAACCGCGAGTCCCCCGCCTGGACGACCCCGAGGTTCGGCACCAGCGTCGTGAACGGGTAGTCGGCGATCTTCGGCCGGGCCGCCGACATCGCGGCGACGAGGCTCGACTTCCCGGCACTCGGGAACCCGATCAGGGCGACGTCCGCGATCGACTTGAGCTCGAGCACGAGGTCCTGGTGCGTCCCCGGCTCCCCGAGCAGGGCGAAGCCGGGCGCCTTGCGACGCGGCGACGCGAGTGCGGCGTTCCCGAGCCCGCCGTGCCCACCCGCAGCCACGACGTAGCGCGTGCCCATGCCGACGAGGTCCGCGAGGACGGTCCCGTCGAGGTCCTTGACGACCGTCCCCTCCGGGACGGACAGCTCGAGGTCGGCGCCGGTCGATCCCTGGCGGTGGTCACCCATGCCCTGGGTCCCGGACGGCGCGTGCCGGTGCGGGCCGTGGTGGTAGTCCAGCAACGTCGTGGTCTGCGGGTCGACGACGAGGATCACGCTCCCGCCGTTGCCACCGTTGCCGCCGTCCGGACCGGCGAGGGGCTTGAACTTCTCGCGGTGGATGGAGGCGCAACCGTTGCCACCGTCACCGCCGGTGGCGTGCAGCACGACACGGTCGACGAACGTCGCCATGGCTTCCTCCTTCACACGTGGGTGGCGTCGGCCATCCCGGGAACAGGCGGAGGGGCGCACCGCACCGGTGCGCCCCTCCGAACCTGACTGGTCTGCGTGCCGAGAACCTGCTCAGCCCGCGGTGACGATGTCGACGACCTTGCGGCCCCGACGCATCCCGAACTGCACCGCGCCCGCGGCCAGCGCGAACAGCGTGTCGTCGCCGCCACGGCCGACGTTGATGCCCGGGTGGAAGTGCGTACCACGCTGGCGGACGATGATCTCGCCGGCGTTGACGGCCTGGCCACCGAAGCGCTTGACGCCCAGTCGCTGCGCGTTCGAGTCGCGGCCGTTGCGAGAGGAGCTCGCGCCCTTCTTGTGTGCCATGTCTGACCTGCTTTCGTGCTGCTCGGAAGAGAGGGGGTGACCCGCGCCGCTGAGGTGCGGGGCGACGTCAGTTGATGCCGGTGACCTTGAGGCGCGTCAGCTTCTGACGGTGGCCCTGGCGACGGCGGTAGCCCGTCTTGTTCTTGAACTTGAGGATGTCGATCTTCGGGCCCTTCTCGTCCCGGACGACCTCGGCGGTGACCTTGATCTTGGCAAGGGCACCGGCGTCCGAGGTCACGTTCTCGCCGTCGACCAGCAGGATCGCGGCGAGCTCGACGGTGGAACCGGCCTGCGCAGCCAGACGGTCGACGACGACGACGTCGCCGACGGCGACCTTCTCCTGGCGGCCGCCAGCCTTCACGATCGCGTACACCACGTTGCTGCTCATCTCTGCTCGGTCACATCTGGTCTTCGGCGTGCTCATCGCGGCGGTCTGTGGACAGCTCGACACGAGGCCGAGGCCGCGGGCACACAGGATCAGTACGCACAATGCGCACCGACGCCCAAGGTTACGGACTGCGTCCCGCGGGGTCAAACCGCGGGACGCCGTCCGCGCTACTCCTGGTCGGTACCGTCCCCGTGGTCGACACCGTCGTTCGGCCCGTCGCGCTCGCCGTCCTCGTCCCCGTCGAGCTCGAACACCTGCGGGTCGACCGGTACCAGCGCGAGGTCGACCTCGCCGGTGGGCTCAGCGCTCTCCGCGGCGAGGTCGCCACCCCGCGGCTGGAGGCTCGCGGCGACGGCGTCGAGCGTCACCTGCGAGGGTGCAGCGTCGTCATGCGCACCGCCGTCGTGCCCAGCGCCGCCGTCATGCGCAGCGTCGTCGTGCGCGTGCTCGTGCGCGTGGGCTGCGGCGGCGGCGATCGTCGCGAGGGTGGCCTTGACGGCCTCGCGCGCCTCGGGCAGGACGGGGACGACGGTGGTGCCAGAGTCGCCGGACGCCGCGCCCTCCCTGCTGCCCCCACGCTTGCGCCGCGGTCGCCGGCCGTCGCCGGGCACCTCGGTCTCGGGCATCGCCGACGCCTCGGACCGTGCGCCAGGGTTCTCCTGCCCCGGGACCGTGTCGCCGAACGCCTCTGCGAGGCCCTGGCCGACCCTCTTGCGGGTCATCTGCACCAGACCGAGAGAGGTGACCTCGGCGACCTGGTGCTTCGTCCGGTCCCGCCCGAGGCACTCGACCAGCCGACGCAGCACCAGATCACGGTTCGACTCGAGCACCATGTCGATGAAGTCGATGACGATGATCCCGCCGACGTCACGCAACCGGAGCTGGCGCACGATCTCTTCGGCAGCCTCGAGGTTGTTGCGCGTGACGGTCTCCTCGAGCGTGCCGCCCGAACCCACGAACTTGCCGGTGTTGACGTCGATGACCGTCATCGCCTCGGTCTTGTCGATCACGAGCGACCCGCCCGACGGCAGCCACACCTTGCGCCCGAGGGCCTTGGAGAGCTGCTCGTCCACGCGGTGCTCGGCAAACACGTCGCCCGTCCCGGTCCAGCGGCTCACCTTCGCCGCGAGGTCGGGTGCCATCGCACCGATGTAGCCGGAGACGGTGTCCCACGCCTGGCCGCCCTGGACCACCAGCGAGCCGAAGTCGTCGTTGAAGATGTCCCGCACGACGCGGATCGCCAGGTCCGGCTCGCCCTGCAGGAGCGCCGGGGCAGAGGCCGACTTCGCCTTCTTCTCGATCGCGGCCCACTGCGCCTGCAGCCGGTCGATGTCGGCACGCAGCTCGTCCTCGCTCGCGCCCTCGGCCGCGGTGCGGACGATCACGCCGGCGGAGTCCGGCACGATCTCGCGGAGCAGCTTCTTGAGGCGCGCACGCTCGGGCTCCGGGAGCTTGCGGGAGATACCTGTCATCCCGCCGCCGGGCACGTAGACGAGGTACCGGCCCGCCAGCGTGACCTGGGAGGTCAGGCGCGCGCCCTTGTGCCCGATCGGATCCTTCGTGACCTGCACGAGCACCGGGTCACCGGACTTCAGTGCCTGCTCGATGCGCCGCGGCTGCCCCTCCATGCCAGCGGCGTCCCAGTTCACCTCTCCGGCGTAGAGGACGGCGTTGCGCCCCTTGCCGACGTCGACGAAGGCCGCCTCCATGCTCGGCAGCACGTTCTGCACGCGCCCGAGGTAGACGTTGCCGGCCATCGAGGCCTGCGACTGGCTCGAGATGTAGTGCTCGACCAGCACGCCGTCCTCGAGCACCGCGATCTGGGTCAGGCCGTTGACCTCACGGACGACCATGCTCCGGTCCACCGACTCGCGCCGCGCCAGGAACTCGGACTCCGTCACGATCGTGCGACGACGGCCGGCGTCGCGACCTTCACGACGCCGCTGACGCTTGGCCTCGAGCCGCGTGGAGCCGCGCAACGCCGTGACCTCGTCGTTGACGGGTCGAGGCTGACGCCCCCGCACCGTGCCGCCGGAGCCGCTCGCCGTCTGCTCGGTGTCGCCGTCTCCGCCGCGTCCGCTGCGGCGACGACGCCGACGGCGTCTGCTGCTGCCCGTGCCCGTCTCGTCCTCGACAGGTTCACCCGCCGCACCCTCGGACGCCGCCCCCTCGGAGGCCTCGTCGTCACCGACCGGGAGGTCCTCGTCGGTGCCGTCCTGGTCCTGGTTGTCGTCGCCCTCGCCGGACGCGCGACCACGCCGGCCGCGACCGCCCCGACGGCGTCGACGACGCGGCGCCCCCTCGTCGAGCTCGGCTCCGTCGCCGAGCTCGATCTCGTCGCCGCTGTCGTCGACGTCCGGCTCGCTCTCGTCGTCCTCGATCACGACGGACTCGACCACGTCCGGTTCGTCGGGCGTCCGACGCCCACCTCCACGCCGCGAGCGCCGCGCGCGGCCACTGGTGGTGGCCGACTCGTCAGGGGAGCCGTCCCGCGCGGCCGTGGTCTCAGCGCTGGTCGAGGTGTCCGGCTCGGCCTCGGTCGCGGCCGCCATCAAGGCGAGCTCCGCATGCACCGCACCGGCAGCCTCGGAGACAGCCTCCGGGCTCCCGGCCGGGGTGGACGCGCGGCGACGCCGCGGGCGGGCGGCCGTCGGGTCGGGGGCCTGGAACAGCAAGGTCGTGTTCGGACGGCGCGGCGCACCGGCGCCCGGCTCGGGCACCGAGGTCGTGCCGACCTGCGCGGTGGACTCGACAGCGTCAGGCGACTCGGGCTCGACCTCAGGGGCCGACTCGAGGGCGACCGTGGTCTCGACGGCACGAGGAGCCGTGGCACGCCGGCGCGTGCGCGTCTTCGGGACGTCCTGGTCGTCGGCGACGGGCGCAGGGGTCGTCCGCGCACGGGAGCGGCGCGCGGGCGCCTCGGTCGGGGATGGCTCGGCGCTCTCCTCCACCGGCACGACCGGGGTCACCGGCACCTCGTCGACCAGGGCGCTCGCGGGGGCAGTCGTGCTGGGCGTCGTCCGCACCGCTCGTCGGCTCCGGGTCGGGCGCTTCGATGCGGACGTCTCGACCTGGGCGTCGTCGTCGGCCACGGGGGCGACGAGAACGTCTGGCGGTGTCGGGGTCGGCTCGATCGTGACGGGCGCGCCGGCCGGTGCCGCCGTGCGGACCGCTCGACGACGCGCGGGTCGGGCTGCCGGCTGGGTGCCGTCGCCGGTCGTCGACTCGCTGGAGATGTTGTTCTCGAGTGTCACTCGGGTACTCCTGTGTGCCCGCGGCACCGTCCACACATCTCGGTCCCACGGGCGGTCGGTCGTCGCCTGCGCTGTCGCGCGGCGACGGAAGTCGTCGGTTGCGGCTGGCCGCACGCGTGGGCCGGCGCCATCGCCAGCCGTTCACCCTGCTGGGTGCCGGCGGCGCCTGGCGAGCGCGACGCACTGATGCGGCGAGCACGTTCGTGGC
>DATKTF010000400.1:0-3569 GCA_035531255.1 Cellulomonadaceae bacterium | reverse complement strand
GGCGTCCTCCATCAGGTCGTCGATCGCCACGGCGCCCGTGCCCCGCAACCAGGACTCGAGGTACCGCAGCGCGACGCGGATGTTGCCGCGGAGACCCGCGTCCGTGACCGCGCCCGGCTCGCCGCCGCCGGCCGACGGGATGTCGAGCAGGTCCGCAGCCGTCACCCGGACGTCCTCCCGCAGCCGGTCGCGCTGGTCGGGACGCTCGCCGAGCACCGCGTCGAAGGCCTCGCGGGCGACCGGCACGAGGTCCGGGTGCGCGACCCAGGTGCCGTCGTACCCCTGACCGGCCTCGCGCTCCTTGTCGGCGCGCACCTGGTCGAGCGCTCGCGCGGTCACGTCGGCGTCCCGGCGGTTCGGGATGAACGCGGACATGCCGCCGATCGCGTGCGCGCCCCGACGGTGGCACGTGGCGACGAGGAGCTCGGTGTAGGCGCGCATGAACGGCACGGTCATCGTGACCCGGGAGCGGTCCGGCAGCACGAACCGCCGACCCCGCTGCCGGAAGTTCTTGATGATGCTGAAGATGTAGTCCCAGCGCCCGGCGTTGAGCCCCGCGCAGTGGTCGCGCAGCTCGTAGAGGATCTCCTCCATCTCGAACGCCGCGGTGATCGTCTCGATCAGCACCGTGGCGCGGATCGTCCCGTGCGGGATCCCGAGCCGCTCCTCGGTGAAGGTGAAGACCTCGTCCCACAGCCGCGCCTCGAGGTGACCCTCGAGCTTCGGCAGGTACAGGTACGGTCCGCGACCGCCGTCGATCAGCGCCTGTGCGTTGTGGAACAGGTAGAGCCCTGCGTCGACCAGGCTCGCGGACGCCGGGGTGGACTGCCCGGCGCGGTCGGTGAACCGGAGGTGCTTCTCCGTCAGGTGCCAGCCGCGCGGCCGCATGACGATCGTCGGCGTCGTCGGCCCGACGCGGTACTCGCGTCCGTCCGGGGCGGTGAAGTCGATCCGACCCCGGATCGCGTCGGCCAGGTTGGCCTGCCCGCCGATGACGTTCTCCCAGGTGGGTGAGGTCGCGTCCTCCAGGTCGGCGAGCCAGACGCGCGCGCCGGAGTTCAGGGCGTTGACGGTCATCTTCCGGTCCGTCGGGCCGGTGATCTCGACGCGACGGTCCTCGAGCCCGGGCCCGGGGCCGGCGACGCGCCAGCTCGGGTCGGCCCGGAGGTGCGCCGACTCCCGGCGGAAGTCGGGGTCGGCCCCGTTCGCGAACCGCTCGCGACGGCGCTGGCGCGCGAGGAGGAGGTCGTGGCGCGGGCCGGCGAACCGGGTGTGCAGCTCGGTCACGAACATCAGCGCGTCGGGCGTGAGGATCTGCTCGATGCCCGGGGTGTCAGGGCCGGTGATCTCGAGCCGCGGGCTCGAGGTGCGCAGGGCGTTGGCGGTCGTCGGGGGCGAGGTCGCGTCGGTGGTCCGTGACGAGGTCGGTTCGGTGGTCGGGTCGGTGGTCGGGGACAACGTCGGGGTGCTCATGGCGTGCTCACCTTCAGGAGGCGTTCGGGTCGAGTCGGGTCGTACGGGCCGAGAGCCGGACGGTCTCGCGATCGGGCTCGACCGGACGACGGGGTCGTCCGGGGGTGAGCCCGATCGCGAGACCGGACCGGTGCGAGAGCGCGTCAGTGGGTGAACTGCGCGGTCTCGGTCGAGCCCGTGAGCGCGAGGGTGGCGCTGTCGGGGTTGAGGGCGGTCGCCACCCGGTCGAAGTACCCGGTGCCGACCTCGCGCTGGTGGCGCGTGGCGGTGTAGCCGTCGGTCTCCGAGGCGATCTCGGCCTCCTGGAGCTCGACGTAGGCGCTCATGCCACGCTCGGCGTAGTCGTGCGCGAGCGTGAACATCGAATGGTTGAGGGCGTGGAAGCCGGCCAGGGTGATGAACTGGAACGCGTAGCCGTGCGTCGCGAGCTCCTTCTGGAACCCGGCGATCTGCGCGTCGTCCAGGTGTGCGCGCCAGTTGAACGACGGCGAGCAGTTGTACGCGAGCAGCTTGTTCGGGAACCGCTCGTGGATCCGCTCGGCGAACTCTGCCGCGAGCGCGATGTCCGGCGTCGACGTCTCGACCCAGATCAGGTCGGCGACCTCGGCGTACGCCATCGACCGCGCGACGACCGCGTCGAGCCCGGGGGTCACCCGGAAGTAGCCCTCGGTGGTGCGCTCCCCGGTGAGGAACGGCTCGTCACGAGGGTCGATGTCCGACGTCATGAGGTCGGCACCGAGCGCGTCGGTCCGCGCGATGATGACGCTCGGCACGCCGGCGACGTCGGCCGCGAGCCGCGCCGCGGACAGCGTCCGGACGTGCTGCGAGGTCGGGACCAGGACCTTGCCGCCGAGGTGGCCGCACTTCTTCTCGGCCGCGAGCTGGTCCTCCCAGTGCACCCCCGCGGCACCGGCCGCGATCATCGCGTGCATCAGCTCGTAGGCGTTGAGCGGCCCACCGAAGCCGGCCTCGGCGTCGGCCACGATCGGCGCGAGCCACTCGCGCATCCGGTGGCCGCCGTTCTCGGCGAACTCGATGCCGTCCGCGCGCAGCAGGGCGTTGTTGATGCGCCGCACGACCGCCGGCACCGAGTTGACCGGGTAGAGGCTCTGGTCGGGGTAGGTCTGGCCGCTGAGGTTGGCGTCGGCGGCGACCTGCCAGCCGGAGAGGTAGATGGCCTCGAGGCCACCACGCACCTGCTGCACCGCCTGGTTGCCCGTGAGCGCGCCCAGCGCGGGGACGAACTCGCGGGTGTGCAGCAGCTCCCAGAGCCGCTCGGCCCCCCTGCGGGCGAGCGTGTGCTCCTCGCGGACGCTGCCGCGCAGGGCGACGACGTCCTCGGCCGTGTGCATCCGGCGGATCCCGGCCCAGCGGGGGTTCGCCTCCCACTCGGTCGTCAAGGCCTCGGCCACGGTGGTCTGGTCACCGGGACGGGCGCCCGCCCACGCCTCCGGGCGAGTGCGCGGCTGGGTCGTTGTGGTCGCACGGTGTGCGGTCTGGGTGCTCACGATGTCCTCCGGGATGTCGCGTCGTTGCGTGCCGTGGGACCACTGTGAGGGAAGGTCAACCCCTCTTCTCCCCCAGATCCAGCAGAAGAAGTGCGAAATTTCTACTGGACGAAAGCCGATGCGGGTGGGACCGTGGCTCATGGCCCCGACGACGTCGCCCATCGACACCCTCGTGCTCGGTCGCCGCATCCGGCACCTGAGGACCGCGCGGGGGATGACCCTCGACGAGCTCGGCACAGCGATCGGTCGCGCCGCGTCCCAGGTCTCGGTGCTCGAGAACGGCCACCGCGAGCCGTCGCTGTCCCTGCTCACCCAGGTCGCCGCGACGCTCGAGGTGTCGCTCGCCGATCTCCTGTCGGCCGAGCCGCCCAGTCGCCGAGCCGCCCTCGAGGTCGAGCTCGAGCGCGCGCAACGCGGACCGCTCTTCGCCTCTCTCGGCATCCCCACCCTCAAGGTCGGCAAGTCGCTGCCGACCGACGCCCTCGACGCGCTCGTGCGGCTCCAGGCCGAGGTGCCGCGGCTCCTCACCGAGACCGCGGCCACCCCCGAGGAGGCCCGCCGCGCGAACGCCGAGCTCCGCCGGACGAT
>DATKTF010000399.1:0-18865 GCA_035531255.1 Cellulomonadaceae bacterium | reverse complement strand
TCGCCCCACCCGACGAGGCCGTCGCTCGTCGTCAGCTTCAGCGTGACGAAGTTGCGGCTGGGGCTCGTCACGAAGACCTCGACGTGGGAGATCGTCCGGGTCATCGGAACCGCCTGATCGAGGCCTGCCGGCGGCCGTCGGGCGCGAGGCGGGCCGTGCGTGAGATCTGGGGTGAGAGGAAGGGCATGGCACGCTCCGATTGCGTCGTGAGGGACGAGCAACATCGTGCGCATCTTGTACAATCTTGTCAAGTGTTTGCACAATGGGGGATGACGATGGACCTCTACAGTGGTCGCGGGCGGCCAAGCGGTGGTCGACGGGGCGAAGCGGAGATCGGTGACCGTGCACGACGTGGTTCTCGGCCGAGCCGGCGTGCGGTCGTCGGCGTGGTCACGCGCATGAGCCTCGGTGATCGTTGCGTCGCCGAGACCGGTCAGGCGGAGTCCTGATGGCCGCCCTCCTGACCGACGTCGCCAAGCGCGCCGGCGTCTCGCTGGCCACGGCGTCCCGCGCGTTCGGTGAGCCCGACAGGGTGGCGGCGGCGACGCGCGATCGTGTGCTCGCCGCGGCGGCGGCTCTGGGGTACGTCGCACCGTCCAACACGGCGGGCCGGACGTTCGGGGTCATCGTCCCCGACATCTCGAACGCCGTGTTCGCGGCTCTCGTGAAGTCCATCCAGAGCCAGGCGTGGCACGGACGGCACCGCATGCTCCTGAGCGACACGAACGAGGAGGCGTCGCGCGAGCGCGAGCTCCTGACCATGTCGCGCGGCGTGGACGGCGTCATCCTGTGCTCTCCTCGGTTGCCGGCACGCGAGATCCGGGAACTGGTCGGCAGCACCCCGATGGTCGTCATCAACCGTGAGGTCGACGCGACGACCTCGCTGCTGCTCGAGGCGGACCAGGGGCTGCGTCAGGCCGTCGAGCACCTGGCGGCGCTCGGGCACCGGGTGATCGCCTACGTGAACGGACCGGCGTCGTCCTGGGCGAACGACGCCCGGCGTCGGAGCATCGAGCAGGCGGCCTCCTCCTGCGGGGTCGAGGTCGTGGCGGTCGGCAACCAGGCCGCCACCGTGCACGGTGGCCTCGCTGCGGCTGCGTCGGTCGCGGCAACACCTGCCACGGCGGTCATCGCCTACAACGACCTCGTTGCGCTCGGCCTGCGGTCGGGGCTGCGCCATCTGAACATCGACTGCCCCGGCGACATGAGCGTCGTCGGGATCGACGACCTCGACGTGGCGGCAGCCTCCGAGCCCGAGCTGACCTCGGTGCGGATCGCCATCGAGCACGGTGGCTCGCTCGGCCTGGAGCTTCTGCTGGAGCGCATCTCCGGCAGGCCGCCCGCCCAGGCCGTCATCCGTCTCGAGTCGCAGCTGATCGTTCGCCGCTCGACCGCCATCGCCCGGACGCGCAACGCGTCCCTCCTGGACCGCCCTCACCCGTAGGGGCTTCTCCGCGTTCGCGGTGGTCTGCGGGGTTGCGCGGCGGTGAGCCCGAGCCCATGCCCGTGCCCGCCGGGTGCCGGCGGGCGTGCCCTGCGGCACCCGGGGGCGCCGCGTGCGTCGACGGCCTGACCCGTGCCGTCGTGCGTGGCGCGGCCGGGCGGGCGGCGCTGCGAGAGCGACGCTGCAACCTATTGACAAACTTGTACAAGGCCCGCAAGATCGGGACATGGATCTCGCCGACGCAACGAAGCGCTGAGGAATCGCCCATGCCACCCACACTTTCCGCAGGCTCCGTAGCCGGCGGCCTTCCGCGGCCGATCCGGTCCGCCACACCGGTCATGGCAAGCGCGCGCTCATGAAGGTCGTCGTCGCCGATGCGAATCTCGTGCCGCAGCGGAGCGTTCTGGAGTCGCACGTGCCCGACGGCGCCGTGATCGTGTGGGTCGACGCCACGGACGACGGCGCCCTGCTGGCGGAGCTGCCGGATGCCGACGTGCTGGTCGGACCGCGCTTCACGGCGGCGATGGGCGCTTCGGCCCCGCGGCTCAGGCTCGTGCACGTCGCGGGCGCAGGGTACGACGGAATCGACCTGACGGAGCTGCCGACCGGCGCGGTGTGTGCGAACACCTTCCACCACGAGGAATCGATCGCGGAGTACGTCGCGGCTTCGCTCGTCGTCCTTCGCCGCGGGCTGCTGCGGCAGGACTCGGCGCTCCGCAGGGGCGTCTGGTCCTCATCCGTCTACGACCCGGCCATCGCCCCCGCACGGACCCTCGACGGCGCCGTCGTCACCTTCCTCGGGTTCGGGCACATCGGGGCGGCGGCCTGGCGGCTCCTGCAGGCCTTCGGCGCGGAAGGCATCGCGATCACCCGCACCGGCCACGTCGACGCCCACGCGCTGAACCTGCGACGCTCCGCCGACGCGACCGGGTTGCACGCTGCGCTCGCCGAGAGCGACGTGCTCGTCGTGAGCGTTCCCCTGCGACCCGAGACCACCGGGATCATCGCGCGCCGTGAGCTGACGCTCCTCGGCCCGAGCGGGCTGCTGGTCAACGTCGCGCGAGGACCGGTCGTCGAGGAACGGGATCTCTTCGCTGCCGTGAAGGACGGCACGATCGGAGGCGCGGCCCTGGACGTCTGGTACCGCTACCCGGCCGCCGACGGGCACGCGGAACCCGCCTCAGAGCCCTTCTGGCTCCTCGACAACGTCCTGATGACCCCCCACAGCTCGGGCGTCACAGCGAACACGTTCCGGGCGCGGGCGCTGGACATCGCCGACAACATCGTGCGGCTGCACGAGGGCCGCCCGCTGAACAACGTCGTCGGTGGGGAGGTGCGCCGGCCGTGAACGTCGCCGCACGAGCAGACAAGGACGTCAGCACACAACGAGAAGGCATGAGGTAGGCAGCCATGAAATGGAAGAAGACATCGACCACGCTTGCGGTCGCCGGGGCAGTCGGCATGGCACTGGCCGGTTGTTCCAGCGGCGGTGCAACCGGTGGATCGAGCACGAGCGGCGCTCCCGTCACCCTGCGGTTCGCCGCGGTCACCCTGACCGAAGCCGGTCGCGGTCCTGCCATCAAGGCGTGGCTCGACGAGTTCAACAGCAGTCAGACCAAGATCAAGGTCGTCCCCGACGGCATCCCGTTCTCCACGTTCGCGCAGACCGTCCTCACCCAGATGGGCGCAGGGTCGGGGCCCGATCTGATCCGCTTCGACATCTCGACCTTCGAGCAGGCCGCAGGGTCGAATCTCCTGGCGCCGCTGGACAGCATGATCGACGCGAGCAAGTACGACCTCATCAAGGGCCCCGACGCCTACAACATCGTCAACGGCAAGCGGTACGGGTTCAGCTTCGACGCCACGAGCTACGCGCTCATCTACAACACGGATCTGATCTCCACACCGCCGACCACCTTCGACGAGCTCCTCGCGACGACCAAGGCAGCGACGAAGAACGGGGTCTACGGGATGGCGTTCCGGCAGACCGCAGCGGAGCTGCCCGGGATGATGCAGGACCTGTTCAACTACGTCTACGGGTACGGGGGGGACTTCGCCGACGGTCACAAGCTGACCCTCAACTCGCCGAAGGTGGTCGCCGGCCTCGAGGCCTATCAGAAGCTCTACGACGCCAACGTCATCCCGAAGGGCGCGAGCGCGGCTACGTACCGTCAGATGTTCGGCCAGAACAAGATCGCCATCAACATCGACAACGGCGGGGTGCCGGCCATCCTTCTCGGGGAGAACCCCAACCTGCATCTCGCAGCGGCACCGGACCCGTTCCCGGTGAAGAGCCAGGGCGGCATCCTCGCTCCCATCGCGATCAATGCGGCGAGCCCCCACAAGGCGGAGGCTGCGACGTTCATCAAGTGGATGCTCGAGCCGGCGAACCAGGTCAAGCTTCAGCAGATCATGGGAGCGGAGAGCGTCGCGACCCACACGACCCGGACCGCGGCCGAGCTCGCGAAGGCTCCGTACCTGAAGGTCTTCGACGATCTGGTCGCGACCAGCAAGCCGCAGCTCATCAACGGGTTCGCGGCCAAGACGCCCGACATCGACAAGATCATCGTCGACCAGGTGCTCAGTGCCCTGCAGGGGCAGCAGACGATGCAGGCGGCGATGGACAAGGCTCAGCAGCAGGCGACGGCAGTGGTCTCCGGTTGATCGGGGTCCGCTGAGGGTCGAGCTGGGGCGGGTGCAGTGACGTCGCCGACCCGCACCAGCTCGACCCGGCGACGGTCGCGACCGGCACCTGCGGGGCCAGCATCCGGACGGTGGATGACGACGAGAGGAAGATCGATGGTGATCGCAGGGAACCGCGTGGTGGGTGATCCGTCGACGCGGCAGGGTGCCGAGAGGCGCCGGAAGAGTCCACTCGGAAGCAGGTGGACCCCGTATCTCTTCGCGGCGCCCGCGGTGGTCTACCTCGTGGTCTTCCAGGCGTTCCCTCTCCTTCAGGAGCTGCGCTTCAGCTTCACCCGCACCTCGCTCTACAGCCCCAACGACAACGTCTGGGTCGGGCTCGCGAACTACCTCAGCGTGCTCGCCAGCTCCACGTTCCATCAGACGGTGCAGGTGACGATCGTCTATGTCGTGGTCTGCGTCGTCGGTGCGGTGGGCGTCGGTCTCGGCAGCGCCCTGCTGCTCAACGGCGAGTTTCGTGGACGCGGTGTCGCCAGAGCGCTCATGGCGATCCCGTGGGCCGCGCCGGCCGTCGCCGTCGCGCTGATCGCGACCTGGATGCTGAACGCCCAGTACGGCGTCGTCAACCGGCTGCTGGCAGCAGTGGGACTCGCCGTCCCCGGCGGTCTCATCCTGGAGAGTCCCAGTCGGGCCCTGCCCGCGATCCTCGTCACCACGGTCTGGCAGCTGTTCCCCTTCTGCTCGGTCGTGCTGCTCGCAGCTCTGCAGGGAGTCCCCCAGGAGGTCAGAGAAGCGGCGACCATGGACGGTGCAGGGCCGTGGTGGACCTTCCGGGTGGTGACGTGGCCGGTCATCCGTCCGACGGTCGAGCTCCTGGTGCTCCTGATGACCATCTGGTCGATCCGGCGCTTCGAGCTGATCTGGCTGATGACACAAGGAGGGCCCGTCGGAACGACGAACACGCTCGTGATCGACCTCTACTCCACCGGGTTCCAGCTGTTCGATCTGGGGAGAGCGGCGGCGATCGGCATGGTCGGTCTGGTCGTGTCGCTGGTGGTCGTCGTCGCCGGCAGGCTCATCGCTCGTCGCGCCGAGCAGGAGGTCGTCAGATGAGGAGGGTCTCGATCGGGACCACCGCCCGCGTCATCGGCGTGCTCATCGCGCTCGGCGTCGCGGTGTTTCCGCTGTATTGGATGTTCGTCACCTCGTTGACGAGCGACCACAACCTCTTCGGAAACCACGTCCAGCTCCTCCCGGACCTCTCTCGCATCGGGGTCTATGCGCACGCGCTGGTCAGCCAGGACGTCCTGCGGTGGCTGCGCAACAGCCTGATCATCGCCTCGGGGACCTGCGTCCTCTCGATCGGCCTGGCCGTTCCGGTCGGCTATGCCCTCTCCCGATTCTCGTTCCGGGGAAAGGGCGCGGTCGCCCTGGGGCTGTTCCTCACGCAGATGCTGCCTGAAGCACTCCTGGTCGTGCCGCTCTTCGCCTTCTTCCGCACCCTGGGGCTCATCGACTCCCTCCCGGGACTCATCCTCGCCGACACGGCTTTCGTGCTGCCGATCGTGGCCTTCATCCTCAAAGGGGCGATCGACGGCATCCCGCGCGAGCTGGAGGAGGCGGCTCGCGTCGATGGCTGTCGGCCGTTGGACGTCTTGGCCCGGATCAACCTTCCGTTGATCGCGCCCTCCGTGGCGGCCGGGGCCGTGATCTCCTTCTTCAGCGGATGGAACGAGTACGTCTTCGCGGTCACGTTCGTCTCGGACCCGGCGAAGCAGCCCGCCTCGGTCGGCGTCGCGAGCTTCATCGGCGAGCTGAGCACGCCAACCCAGACGCTGATGGCCGTCGCGCTCATGTACACACTGCCCGCGGTCGTCTTCTACCTCCTCGCGCAACGGCATGTGGTCGCGGGGATGACGGCGGGCGGGGTGAAGGGATGAGTGGTCGGCGCCAGGTCAGTGGAAGCCGTGCCGCCCTTGCATCCACGGCACTGATGGCGGGCATTGCTGCCCGTGCGCGGCTTGACCTGCGTCGTGCGTCGCTGTCCTCACGCGGGTGTCGGCAGCTCGAATCTGCCCAGGCGCGCTGCTTGTGCTGGTCAGAGGCCGGTGCCCACGTGCGGCGCCGAGGCGTCCGCCCGTGCTGGGCGGGTGGGGTGCAGCGGCCCCCGCTTTCCCGGAGCGGGTCTCACCGGGACGCCGGGGGAGGGGCGCGCGGGGAGGGGCGTCGTTCGAGGGGTTGCCGCTGACGCAGCCGCAGTGGCGAGGGTGAGCCGGTGGACGCGTCCTCGCGACGTGATCGTGCGGCACCGCGTCGTCTTGTCCGGCGGTACCGCCAGGAACCGCGGGGACGCGCTCGAGGTGGCTGTGCGGGGCGAGCTCGACGAACTGGCCGCATGTCCCACGACACACCGGGACCGGTCGTCAGACACGCGACACGAGGGTCGGCACCGGGACGGCAGTGCGCAAGGATGGCTCAAGGTTGCACCCTGCCAGCCGACATAACGATGGGCGATGCGCGCACTCATGGGCTCCCGGCAGCTCCGGGTCTTCAGGGGTGCGGCGGGGACGGCTGAGGCCGTAAGCGTCGTCCCTTGCTGAAAGGACCGGTTCGATGGACAAGTGGAGCATCCTCAAGAACAGCACGGCTATGCGCATCACGGCCAGCGCGGGCACGCTCATTGCCGTGGCCGCGCTCGTCGGCGCCGGGTTTAAGTGGTAGGAGCCGCACTCATGGCTGACGGCGGCGCCAGGACACGGTTCCTGGCGCCGCCGCCGCCCCTCGATGTCTACGTCACGACACTCAGCAGCCTGGGCCTTGCCGGCATCGCCATCGTCGTCTTCGCGGGTCCGTGGTCGGTCTCCTTCAGTCGGATCCTCATCTGGCCCAGCGTCTTCCTGGTGCTTGCGGCCCTCGTGGGCGAGGTGAAGCCGCTTCGACTGCTTCAAGGGGACACACCGGCCGGGACTCTCTCGGCGTCGGCGCCGTTCATCCTTGCCCTCGTCGCAGGGGCCGGCGTCGGGGTGGCTGTTCTCGCCCAGGCCGTCGCGAGCCTCGTGGACGACCTCTTCCACCGCCGTGAGGCGAAGAAGTCCGTGTTCAACATCGCGCAGTACACCCTGAGCGTGCTCGGCGCCCGCGCGGTGTACTGCTGGTTGACCCACACCCCGTTCCTCGGCGGACCGACACCTGTCCACGTTCGCGACCTCGGGCCGCTTCTGGTAGCAGGTGTGGCGATGATCACGATGAACCTCACGCTCGTCGCGGGAGTGGTCGCACTCGCCACGGGCCAGTCCGTGTCGTCCATCTTGCGTGAGGACGTTCGCCACTACTCCGTCACGAATCTCGTCCTGATCTGCATCGGCTGCATCGCGGCCTACGTCGCAGCGGACGGAGTCAGCGTTCTTGCGCTGCTCGCGGCGCCCGTCGTCGCCGCGTACCTGATGGCCGCTTCGGCGACACGTCACGCGCACCTGGCCTCTCATGACTCCCTCACCGGCCTGGGCAATCGGGACCGGCTCCTGCGCGTGCTCGACCGGGCCTTCGCCGCTGCACAGAAGACGACGTCTCAGGGACCCGGCCTCGTGCTGCTGGACCTCGACCACTTCAAGGACATCAACGACACTCTCGGGCACCCCTTCGGGGACAAGCTGCTCCGGCACGTGGCAGACCGGTTCGTCTCCGTTCTGCCCGACGACACGTTGGTGCACCGGCTCGGCGGAGACGAGTTCGCGGTCGTCGTCCCGGGCGGCGTGGGAGACTCCCAGCACGTGGCGCGCGACCTCCTCACCTCGCTGGACGCCCCGATCCGTATCGAGAACCTCGAGCTGCTGGTACGGGCCAGCGCCGGCGTCGCCGTCGCACCGTGGCACGGTGCGGACACCGAGGCCCTGATGAGGAGGGTCGACATCGCCCTTTATCACGCCAAGCTCGAGCGCGATCGCATCAGCACGTACGCTCCCGAGTTCGACATCAACACCCTGGAGCGACTCCAGCTTCTCGCCGACCTACGGGCGGCCCTGGACACGGGCGAGCTGTACGTGGACTACCAGCCGCAGGTCGACCTGTCCGACTCCCGCACGGTCGGGGTGGAGGCCCTCGTCCGGTGGCGGCACCCCGTGCACGGTTCGGTTCGCCCAGACGACTTCATCCCGCTGGCCGAGAGTTCCGGCCTCATCTCACCGCTGACCGCATTCGTGCTCGACACCGCACTCGGAGATCTCGCCCGGTGGCGCGCCTCGGGTCACGACGTCCGCATGGCGGTGAACCTGTCCGCGCGCCATCTCTCGGATCTCGCGCTACCACGCCAGATCTCCGAGGCACTGGCGAAGCACCAGATTCCACCCGCTGCGTTGGTTCTCGAGGTCACCGAGACCGGCATCCTCTCGGACCCCACTCGTGCGGACACGGTCATCGGTGCCCTGCGCGAGCTCGGGGTCGGGATCGCGGTCGACGACTACGGCACGGGGAACGCCTCGCTCAGCTACCTCAAGCGCCTCCAGATCGACGAGCTGAAGGTGGACAGGTCCTTCGTCAGCGACATGGCCACCGACCGGCACGATCTCATCATCGTGCGCTCGACCATCGCGCTCGCGCTTGCTCTCGGTCTGCGCGTGGTCGCCGAAGGGATCGAGGACGAGCCGACAGCTGCCGCCTTGCGCGAGCTCGGGCACGTCATCGGACAGGGCTACCACCTCGGCCGCCCCACGACACCCGAACAGATAGAGCGAAGACTTGACAGTGAGCGACGCCCCGGCACGGCCACGTGGATCGCGAGCCTCTGACGATGCTGCTCCTCGCCGTCTGCTCGGTGACAGTTGTCTCCCCTCTTCTCGCGCTGCGGTGGCCCGCAGCGCTGCTGCTGCATCGTTGGCGGTGGCCCCTGTTGATCTGGGCCGCCCTTGCGGTCCAGATCGTGATCATCGAGCTCCGGCTTCCCCGCGGTCTGGCGCCGATCCTGCACGTCACGACCTACGTGATCGCGCTCGGATTCCTGTGGATGAACCGGCGCATCCCGGGTGCCCTGCTCGTCGGGGCCGGGGCCGCGTCGAACGGAATCACGATCGCCCTCAACTCCGGCGTTCTCCCCGCATCCAGAGCAGCGACAGCCGCCGCCGGGATCGATCCCCATCTCGCCTTTGCCAACACCGCGGTCCTCAGCCACCCGGCCCTTCCATGGCTCGGTGACGTGTTCGCCTGGCCCGCACCGCTACCACTCGCCAACACCTTCAGCATCGGCGACATCCTCATCGTCCTCGGCGTCATCATCGCGACGTGGACCGGAACGCGTCGCATACCCAAGAGATAGGGGTGTCGAGGTCAGCCGGGCAGTGGGCGGGCGAGTCGCCGACGTCGTGGGCCCGCGGCCTCGGCACCGGTGCGGCGGCCGCGTGGGTTCACCCCGCGGCCGGGTCGAGCGCGGCGCCGCGTGGTCTCGCCCACGCGGCACTCGCCATGCGCCGCCGCCCGCTCTCCTTCGCACGCCAGCTGCCGTCCACTGGGTCGAGCCCCCGCCGACGGGGGTGCTGAGCTGCGGATGGGACGCCGGACGCACCGGCGGACGCCACGGCGGTTCATGACGCCCGACGACCCCTGGGCTCGAGGCGCACCCAGCTGAACCGGACGGCCACGAGGACGGCCCCTGCGAGGGTCCAGGCTGCGAGGACGCCGAGGTGCGCCCAGGAGAACCCGCCACCGATCCCGGTCGCACCGGCCGCGGACGTGAGGGCGTTGGTCGCATGGCGCAGCGGGAAGAACCAGGACAGTCCCTGCAGCACCGGGGGATAGCTGACCCCCACGACAAACACGTCGGAGATGAAGCACAGCGGCAGGAGGGTGCCGAGAGTGACTCCCACCATCGAGGACGCCGAGCGGACGACGGTCATCACGGCGATCCCGACCACCGCGAAGCACGTCGTCGCGAGCAGCAGGGTGAGGAGGACCGCGGGCCATGCCGCGGGTATCGGCGTGCCGTACATCAGCCCCCCGACCACGCCGATCCCGGCCAGCGTGAGCAGGGCGACCACCTGGGCGCCGACGACTCGTCCGGTCAGCAGTGTCCAGGCAGGAAGCGGCGTGCCGCGTATGCGCTGGAGCACGCCCTGATCGCGGGCCTCGGCCAGTCCTGTCGGGAGGTTGACGTAGGCCGTGACCGCGGCGCCGTACCCCGCCATCGTGGCCGCGAAGAACGCGCCGAGCGTCTGGCCGTCGGCCATGAGCTGGTCGCCGCCACCGTTGACGGTCGGGATGAGCGCCACCAGCAGGATCGGGAACGCGATGGCGAAGAACACGGACGACGCGTTGCGGGAGAGCACCCGCACGGAGTGCAGCACCTGACCGGCCAGGAGCGTGACGAGCGACGGGGATCCGGTGCGGCGGGGACGGGCGTCGGATGCGGGGGCGGACCGCGCCGGGCGTCGTCGCACCCATGTGCGATCCCGCTCGCGCCGCAGGGCCCACGCTGCCACCAGCGCTCCGGCAGTCCCCCAGGCTGCGATCGCCGCGAGGTGGTCGAGCTGGAACGCGTTGCCGGTCAGGTACGGGTTGAACGCGTCGCCCAGCAGGTTCACCAGGTGCTTGAGCGGGAACAGCCAGCCGAGCGTCGACATCCACGTCGGCAGCGTCCCGTTGACCATGAACGTGTCGGACACGAACGCGATGGGCACGACGATCCCGTTGGTGACGGCGATCGTCGCCTGCGGAGTGGGCAGCAGGAGGGCAGCGGCCAGGCCCATCGCACTGAACGACACCGACGCGAGCACCAGGGCCACGAGGACCGCCGGCAGGGTCCTGGCGTAGACCTGGACGCCGTAGAAGGCCGCACCGGTGCCGATCACCAGGGAGGTGGCGATGAGCCCGAGGAGGAGCGCGGCGCCGACCCGCCCGCCGAGCAGGGCCCAGCGCGGCAGCGGCGTGCAGCCCTGGCGCTTGAGGACGCCGTCGCTGCGTGCCTCGGCGAACCCGACGGCGAGGAACGAGAAGGTCGCCATGACGACCCCGAAGCTCGCCATCGACGGGGCGAGGAACTGCGCGAGCCGCACGCCGTGACGGCTGTCGATGGTCTCGTTGCCGACGACGGCAGCGAGCAGGACGAAGAACAGCAGCGGGAACACGATGCTGAGGATCATCGTGAGGGGCGTGCGGCGCAGTGCGACCAGCTCGTGGCGGACCTGACGGCCGAGCAACGCCACGTCGGCGCTCATGGCGCGACCTCCTCGACGTCCTCCTGACCGCCGACCAGGTCGAGATAGACGTCCTCGAGGCTCGGGCGTGTCAGCGTGAGGCTCTCGAGCTCGATGCCCCTGCCCACCGCCCATGCGGCCAGGGCGTTGACGTCGGCGGTGGCCGAGGACGTCCGCACGTCGGCCACCGAACCTGCGACACGCATCTGCTGCCCGATCCGGGGCAGGTCGGCGGCGACGACCCCGGACGGCAGCCGGAACGAGATGACCGTGGACTGACCGGCCGAAGCCGCGAGCTCCTCGGCCGTGCCCTGGGCGACCACCCGCCCGTGGTCGATCACCACGAGGCGATCGGCGAGGTGCTCGGCCTCGTCGAGGTAGTGAGTCGTGAGCAGGATCGTCGCCCCGAGATCGCGCAGTCCGTCCACCAGGTCCCAGGCCCTGCGCCGCGCCGACGGGTCGAAGCCGGTCGTCGGCTCGTCGAGGAAGAGCACCTCCGGCCGTCCGACGATGCCCAACCCCAGGTCGAGCCGGCGTCGCTGCCCGCCGGACAACGTCCGGACCCGCGCGTCGGCCTTCTCCTCCAGGCCGACGAGCCGCAGGACGTCGTCGACGGCCCGGGGGTTCGGGTAGTAGCCCGCATGGAGTCGGAGGAGCTCCCGCGGGGTGAACTGGTCCTCGAAGCCGGCCTCCTGGAGCACGACGCCGATCCGCTCGCGCAGCGACCGTCCACCGGTCTGCGGGTCCATGCCCAGCACGCGCACCGTGCCCGAGTCCGGGCGCCGGAAGCCCTCGAGGATCTCGACGGTGGTCGTCTTGCCGGCGCCGTTGGGGCCGAGCAGGGCCAGGACCTCACCCTGCTCGACGGCGAGGTCGATGCCGTCGACCGCCAGGACCTCTCCGTAGGCCTTGTGCAGACCCTCCACGACCACAGCAGCCATCGGGAACTCACCGTTCCGGTAGTTCGAGCAGGAACGTGCGTGCACCACCCGGCACCTGCCTACTCCTCCGGCGACGCCCGTGGTTGGGCCGTCGGTCCCGACCGGGTGGCGGAGCGGCTGTGGTCGTTCCGGGACAGATGCGCGCGCGGTGACCGCAGCCAACGGTCAAACCAGGCGTCGCTGCCCTACGCTCGGGCGTCCAGCGTCGACGCCAGGCGTCCGAAGAGATGTTCGTCGGGAACGGCGAGCCGTTCCCGACGAACATCCGACGATCCCGACAGATGTGTCTTAACTTAGGCATGGCGACCAGCGCCCAGACGAAGACGTTCTTCCGGGGAACCCTGGCGGAGCGAGCTGCGGGTCTCTTGGCGGGGAGGCCCCGCGGGGCAGTCTCGTCAAGGCGCGCACGACCGGAGCCGGTGCAACGGTACGAGGTGTCGACGGTAGGTGGTCGCGGCAGCGATGCCGGTCCGGAGGACGTCGAGATCAGCCGGACGCCGGAGCTCCGGCGTCACCGGAGCGGGGGGCGACGGCGCTCGTGGCACAGGTGAACCGATCGGGGCCAAGGGTCGCGTCCAGGGTGCTGGTGCGGATCAGAGGGCGAATCGCCTGGTAGACGCACAACGCGGCGTAGACCTCCTGGCGGATCATGTCGGGTGACTTCGAACGCAGCATCACCTCGCGATCGCCGTGGATGCCGGTTCCTCGCTCTCCGAAGACGGTCTCGATCTCCCAGCGCTGAGCGAAGGCGTGCACGGCATCTTTGGCACTGAGCTGGGCGGGGTCGATCACGTCGGTGACCAGCCGAACCACGTCCGTGGGGTTGTCGCCGTCGTCGTCAGACGCGGAGTACTCGATCACCCGCACGGAGATCCCGAGGGCGTTCTCTCCCGATTCGCCTTGTCGGCGAAGTCCGCGCGGCGCCCGCAGGTCGGAGATCCGGGAGATGTAGGTCCCGTCCACCAGGACGCCCAGCACGGGCAGGTCGGGTTCGGACATGGCCCGGAACAGTGCGTGGGCCCCTGTGGCAATGGTGTCCTGGAGGGACCTGGGCGACAGGAAGCTGCGGTCCGCGAGCACGAGCATGCCCGGACGCATCCGATCGATGAGTTGGGCCATCAGCTCCTGATCACTCGTGGCGCCACCGGCGCACCTGGCCCCGAGCAGCGCACGCGAGCCGCACTCGGCCAGCGCGACTGTCCGCACCTGGGGAAACGTCCCGGGACCGGCCCCGTCGTGAGGGCGACCGAACTCGGCCGCGTTCTTGGCGGTGTCCGGCACGTTGATCGTCAATCCGTCCACGGCCACCAGACGCAGGCCCGCCACATGCGCCCAGCTGTCCGCCTCCTCGGCCAGTGGCCCCGCGACCCGGTCCAACAGATCAGCCATCACCTGCCAGCCCAACCGGGCGCGCGCCTGGGAGATCGCCGCCGGCGAGGGAGGTCTCCTGGCCGCGGCCGGGACGCGGAACGGCATCGCCCAGTCCAGTCCACCGACGAGCTTCACCCACACCTCGGAGTAGCTGGACTGGAAGAACATGATCATCGCCAGGACGTAGTACACGACCAGACGCGCAGGCAGGATCCGAGTCCGCTGTTCGCCGACCTGCGCGGCGACCACCGCCTCGTCGACCAGACCTGGCGGGAACGCCCTCGTCAAGACCCCTACCGCCATCCGGCCGGGCAGGCCGCCATCATCGGGCCCGACGATCCGCTGTCCCGCTCGCGCCATGACGCAACCCTAGCGTGGTCGGTCTTAAATTAACGGCACCGAGCATTGCGCCGCCGCACCGGCGATCCGCACCGGCTACGCTCGGGATGTTTGTAAACTGACAGAACAATCTCCGCGGGTGCGCGGGGGCAGGAGTGTCCATGACGTTCGTGGCAGGTCCCACCGAGAGGGTCGCCGACGACGTGGGTCGTCGTCTGGCGAGCATCAGGCCCAGTGAGCGGCAGCTCGCGTGGCAGCAGATGGAGTTCTACGCGTTCGTCCACTTCGGCATGAACACCATGACGGGGCGTGAGTGGGGGATGGGACACGAAGATCCTTCGCTCTTCGACCCGCCGGACCTCGATGTCGACGGGTGGATGACAGCCATCGCCTCGGCGGGCATGACCGGCGTCATTCTCACGGCCAAGCACCACGACGGCTTCTGCCTCTGGCCGAGCCGGGCGACGAGTCATACCGTCGCGGCGTCGCCGTGGCAATCGGGTCGCGGCGACCTTGTCCGTGAGGTCGCCGACGCGGCTGCCCGGCACGACCTCCGTCTCGGCATCTACGTGTCGCCCTGGGATCGCACGGAGGCGACCTACGGCACCGGCCGCGCCTACGACGACGTCTTCGTGGAACAGCTGACGGAGCTTCTGTCCGCCTACGGGCCGATCTTCTCCGTCTGGCTCGACGGTGCGAACGGTGAGGGGGCCGACGGCAGGCGCCAGACCTACGACTGGGATCGGTACTACCAGGTCGTCCGGGCGCTTCAGCCCGATGCGGTCATCAGCGTGTGCGGGCCCGACGTGCGGTGGTGCGGGAACGAAGCCGGTGCGACCCGGGCCGATGAATGGAGCGTCGTCCCTGCCGGTCTGCGCGATGTCGAGCGGATCGCGGAGAGCTCGCAGCACGAGGACGACGGGACGTTCACCCGGCTCGTGCGCAGCGACGAGGACGACCTGGGCAGTCGGACCGCGTTGCAGGGTCGGCTCGACGACCTGGTGTGGTACCCGGCCGAGGTCAACACGTCGATCCGGCCTGGCTGGTTCCACCACCCCGCGGAGGATGACCAGGTCCGCTCGGCCGAGGAGCTGATGGGGATCTGGTATTCGTCAGTGGGAGGCAACGCCTGCCTTCTCCTGAACGTTCCACCGAACGCCACAGGGAGGATGAGTGAGCCTGACGTCAAGGTCCTGGAACGGCTGGGAAGGATGATCGCCGACTACGCCGCCCTCCGGGTGTCGACCGCGGTGACGGTGTCCTCAGGTGACGTCCCGGCGGGCTTCGGCTCAGCCGCTGACGTCCCCGAGCGACCGTGGGAGCCCACGACCGACGACCGCCTGCCGACGGTGGTGCTGCACTTCGACGGCCGCACGGCCATCGAGGCGATCGACGTGCGGGAGGACATCCGGACCGGGCAGCGGATCGAGGACCTCGTCGTGGTCGGGACGATCGGTGACGAGGACCTTCCGCTCGGCTCCGTCCACGCAGTGGGGCATCGTCGTATCCTGCGGTTCGAGCCTCGCATCCTGGACACCGCGCGGGTGGAGATACGTGGCAGCCGTGATGCGCCCCGGCTCCTCGCGGTCACTGCCGTTGCAGCGAGATGACGAGGCTGTCCTGGTGTTGCGGTGACCGGATCGGCTCTACACCCGATGCGACCTTGATTGGATGAACAGGTGTCAACGACTCCCACGCCGACGGCTGAGCGGCCGCCACTGAGCTCGCGGTGGCCAGGCCTGCATCCGACGACTCAGGCCGCCTTCAACGAGATCCTCTGGAAGGGCGGGCTGCCACGGATCGAGATCGCTCGCATCCTCGGTGTCTCGCGCACGAGGTTGACCGCGATCACGCGTGATCTCGACGAGGCGGGCCTCATCGTCGAAGGTGGCCGGGAGCAGCGATCGAGTACCGGACGTCCTGCCGAGATGCTCTACGCCCGAACCGATCGCTACCACTTCCTGGGAGTGCATGTCCGGCACGGAAGCGTCGTCGGCGTCGTCGTCGACCTCGCCAACCGGGCCGTCTGGGAGCGCCGGATCGACCTACCGGATCTCGACGTCGGCGCGGTCTTCGACCAGGCCCGCCAGTGGTGCCGGGAGGCGAGCGCGGAAGGGCTGGCGGTGGCCGCGATCGCCATCTGCGCGCCGATCCCGGAGACCGGGAGCGCCGTTCGATCGCTTGACGTCACCGTCTTCCGCTCGGGGGACGGACGGCGCCATCTCGAGGCCACCTGCGGGATACCGGTATGGATCGAGGAGGACATCGTCGCGCTGACGGCGTTCGAGCAGTGGCCGCAGCTGGCGGGCGGTCAGGAGAGCATGGCCTTGATCTCTGTCGGCTCGGAGATCAGCTTCGGGCTCGTCGCCGATCTGAAGATCATCGTCGGAGCCCATCAGTCGGCTGGACGATTCGGTCACGTTCCCGTCGCTTCGGACGGCCCTGTGTGCCCACTTGGGCATCGAGGTTGCCTCTGGAGCACCAGTTCCACGGGGGCGATCGTGGCGGCCGTACCCGGTGCTGTGACGGTCCAAGAGGTCGCCTCGGCCGCGAGCGACGGCGACCTGCGCGCAGCCGCGGCGCTCGACACCGCGGCCCGCGGCCTCGGCGCGGGCGCCGGGCACGTCGTCAATCTGATGGACCCCGACAAGCTCGTGCTGACCGGGGAGAGCCACACGGTCCTGCTCGGCAGGCTCGAGCTCTTCCACGAAGGACTGCGCGCCGTGCAGATCACGGGCGCACCGGTCGAGGTCACCGTTGCCTCGATCGACTTCGTGGAGTGGGCCCGGGCGGCGGGTGCCTTCGCCCTGTACCGAACCTTGAGCGCCGCTGTCTCCGCATCCTGACATGTGTTTGTTCTGTCGCTTGACAAACGCGACGATGGGCGGCGATGCTGTCTGAGCCGCTGAGTTCGGCGTCGGAACCCACACAGTCAAAGGAGACTTCATGCGCCACGCCAGAGTGCTGACGGCAGCGATCGCGATGGTCCTCACCGCCGCCGGTGTCACGAGCTGTTCGTCGTCCGCCGGTGCCGGGACCGCGACAGGGATCGGGAAGGTGACCCTGAACTACTGGGCCTGGGCCCCGGGCTCCGCCCAGGAGGTCGCCGAGTTCAACAAGACCCACACCGACATCCAGGTGAACCTGACCAACGCGGGCGGTGGCGACCAGTCAGCAGCCAAGCTGTTGACCGCGATCCGTGCGGGTAACGCCCCAGATCTGTCATTGGTCGAGAACACCTCCCTGCCTCGCATGGTGGTGGCCGGAGCGCCGCTCGACATCACGACGTACGTCCAGGACGTGAAGAGCAACTTCTCCGAGGGGTCGTGGTCGCAGACGACGTTCAGCGGTCGCACGTTCGGCATCCCGCAGGACGTCGGGCCGATGGCGCTGCTGTACCGGAAGGACGTGTTCGACAAGTACGGTCTCGCCGCGCCGAAGACCTGGCAGGACTGGCGCAACGACGCCGCCGCCATCAAGGCCAAGGACCCGTCGCTCACGATGGCGTCGATCAGCACCGACGGATGGGGCTGGTACGCGGCGGTGGCGGCCCAGGCAGGCGACAACTGGTGGACGGTGAACAAGGACGGGTCCTGGGTCGTCAACATCGACGGCACCGGCTCCCGCGACGTCATGAACTTCTTCCAGGGCATGTACGACGACCACCTCATCGCCGCTGACCCGCTGCTCAACCCGACGTACAACAAGGAGATCAACGACGGCACCATCCTTTCGTGGCCCTCGGCCGTCTGGGCGCCCGGGGTCATCGAAGGCGTCGCGCCCTCGACCGCCGGCAAGTGGGAGCTGGCCCCTCTCCCGCGGTGGAACGCCGACGATCCCACCGTCTCGTTCCAGGGCGGGTCGTCCGTCATCGTCGTGAAGACCTCGAAGCACCCCGAACAGGCGGCCGAGTTCGCCAAGTGGCTGGACGCGAGCGAGACCGGCGCGAAGCTGATCCTGAACGTCCAGAACGGCTACCCCGCAGCACTCTCGGGCCAGGCGGCAGCGACGCAGCAGAAGCCACCGGCACTGATGCCTCAGCAGACCGACTACTACACGACTGTCCAGGAGATCTCCAAGCACACCAAGGCCGTCACCTGGGGCCCGGACACGGACATCGCCGCCAGTGCCTTCACGGATGCGATGAACGCGGCAGTGCTGAACCACACCTCGTGGGCCACCGCCCTCGCGGTGACTCAGAAGGCAGTCGTGGCCGACATGAAGAAGCAGGGCTTCAAGGTCACCGAGGGTGAAGGCTGAGCGCGTTCACCGTGTTCAGCCCCTCGCGAAAGGAAGCTCACCGGTGACTCAAGCAATCGTCGCGTCCGAAGCGACACGTGAGCGCGCCGTGCCAGGAACGGGGAAGGTCCGCCGCCGCCGGCGGCGGACCGTCGCCCCCTACCTGTTCAGTGCACCCGCGATACTTCTCTACCTGGCGTTCACGGTGATTCCCGTGATCTACGCCTTCGAGTCGAGCTTCTTCGCGCAGCGTCTGACGGGCGGAGGCGTGCTCGGCATCAAGAAGACCGTGTTCGTCGCGTTCGACAACTACGTGGGCGTGCTCCAGGACTCCTCCTTGGTGGCCGGACTCGGTCGGTTGGCGATCTACGGCATCATCGCCGTCCCGTTGACGCTCGGGCTGGCGCTGCTCTTCGCGCTCCTCCTGGACGCACCAGGTTCGCGGCTTCGCGGGATCAGCAGGACGACGATCTTCATCCCCTACGCGGTGCCCGGCGTCGTGGCCGCGTTGATGTGGGGATTCATGTACCTGCCCAGCACGAGCCCATTCTCCTATGTCACCCGGCGGCTCGGACTCGGATCCATCCCGTTCCTCGAACCGCACGGTCTGTTCGGAGCGTTGGCGAACATCTCCATCTGGGGCGGTGTCGGATTCAACATGCTCGTCATCTTCACGTCGCTGCAGAGCATCCCGAGAGAACTCATTG
>DATKTF010000398.1:0-2643 GCA_035531255.1 Cellulomonadaceae bacterium | reverse complement strand
TGGTCATGACGAGCCTCGACGCGGCGCGGGACCTGTGCGGACGGTGTCCGCGGTGAGCCGGCGGATCGAGGACCACGCGCTCATCGGTGACACCCACACGGCCGCCCTGGTGGGCCTCGACGGGGCGATCACCTGGTTGTGCCTTCCGCGTTTCGACGCACCGGCGTGCTTCGCCGCGCTTCTCGGCGATGACGACGACGGGCAGTGGACGATCGCGCCGGTCGGCAGCGTGCTGTCCACGCGGCGCGCCTACCGGGAGGGAACCCTGGTGCTGGAGACCGTGACGCAGACCGAGACCGGCACGGTCAAGGTCGTAGATTTCATGCCCCACCGGCACGGGGCGCCCACGGTGGTGCGCATCGTCGAAGGGATCACGGGCGAGGTCTCGATGCGCAGCACGTTGTGCCTGCGGTTCGACTACGGCCGGTCGGTGCCGTGGGTGCGCGTGGACGGCGCGACCTTGCACGCGGTCGCCGGCTCGCAGTCCGTCGTGGTGACCTGCCCGGTGCCGATGGAGGGCGACAACCGCCGACGTGTGGCGAACTTCACCGTGAGCGCCGGGCAGCGGGTCCCGTTCGTGATGACCTGGCACGGCTGGGGCCAGGAGATGCCGGCAGCTCCCGACGCCGAACAGCTCCTGGCGGACACCGTCGGGGAGTGGTGCGCGTGGAGCACCCGGTTGCAGGTGCACGGGCCGTGGGCCGAGCAGGTCACCCGGTCGCTGGTCACACTCAAGGCCCTGACCTACGAGCCGAGCGGCGCCCTGGTCGCCGCCCCCACGACGTCGCTGCCCGAGCAGCTCGGTGGGTCCCGCAACTGGGACTACCGCTACACGTGGCTGCGCGATGCCGCGTTCACCCTGGAGGCGTTCACCGCGAACGGGTGCCTCACCGAGGCCGTCGCCTGGCGGGACTGGCTGCTGCGAGCGGTCGCCGGGGACCCGAGCCAGCTGCAGATCGTGTACGGCATCGAGGGTGAGCGATGGCTGCCCGAGCTGACCCTGGGCTGGCTGAAGGGCTTCGAGGCCAGCACCCCGGTCCGCATCGGCAACGGCGCCGCCGAGCAGTTCCAGCTGGACGTCTACGGGGAGGTCTTCTCCGCGATGCACGAGGCGCGCTGTGCCGGGATGGCCCCGGACGCCGACGCGTGGGCGCTGCAACGCGCACTGGCGGACTTCGTCGAGGCGCACTGGCAGGAACCGGACGAGGGCATCTGGGAGGTCCGCGGTGGTCGCCGCCACTTCGTGCACTCCAAGGTCATGGCATGGGTTGCGTTCGACCGGGCAGCGCGGGCTGTGACCGAGCACGGGATGGCGGGCGACGCGCTCCGCTACCGGGCGCTCGCCGACCAGGTCCACGCCGACGTCTGCCGCCGCGGGTACGACCCTGACCTCGGCACCTTCGTGCAGCACTACGCGTCGCGGCGTCTGGACGCGAGCCTGCTGCTGATGCCAGCGGTGGGGTTCCTTCCCTCCGACGACCCGCGGGTCGTGCGCACCGTGGACGCGATCGCCGAAGACCTGACCCGCGACGGGTTCGTTCAGCGGTACCAGACCGAGGATGACGAGCGGTCCGCACCCGACGGGCTCACCGGGTCCGAGGGCTCCTTTGTGCTGTGCACGTTCTGGCTCGTCGACGCTCTGGCCATGCGCGGTGAACGGGCGCGAGCGGTCGCACTGTTCGAACGCGTGCTCGCGACCGCGAACGACGTCGGTCTTCTCAGCGAGGAGTACGACGTGCCTGGCCGCCGTATGCTCGGCAACTTTCCGCAGGCGTTCTCCCACGTGGGTCTGGTCAACTCGGCCCGCCGCCTCGGCACCTCGGCCCCGGGCCGCACGTGGTCCGCGGCGCTTCCGTGAGCACGCGTGTGGGCGTGCGGGGCGACGACCGGGCTGTCCAGCACTCCGTCGTCCTCTCCCTTCCGATCAAGGAGCACTATGAGTCCCACGTCCTCGCCTCTCGAGCAGTCGGACGAACCGCGCGAATCCGTACCGCCGGGTGTCCTGCTCTTCGACGTCAACGAGACGCTCTCGGACATGGGACCCATGGCAGCGCGTTTCGTCGATGTCGGTGCGCCCGCCCATCTGGCCGCGACGTGGTTCGCGTCCCTGCTGCGTGACGGGTTCGCTCTGACGGCCGCCGGGGGCAGCGCGCCGTTTGCCCAGGTCGGCTCCGGTGCGCTCCGGGTCGCCCTGGAGGGATGGTTGCTCAACCGCTCGGACGAGGACGCGATTGCGCACATCATGGGCGGTTTCGCGACGCTGAGCGTGCACGATGACGTCCGTGGCGGGGTGTCGGTGCTGGCCGCGGCCGGCACGCGTCTGGTGACCTTGAGCAACGGTGCGACCGTGGTCGCCGAGCAGCTGTTCGACCGCGCCGGGATCCGTGAGGCGTTCGAACGGTTGCTCTCGGTCGAGGACGCCGGGGCTTGGAAGCCCGCGGCGGCCGCGTACACCTATGCGGCCAGGGTGTGCGGCGTCACGCCCGGGGACATGATGCTCGTCGCCGTCCACCCGTGGGACATCGACGGCGCCCACCGGGCGGGACTTCGCACCGCGTGGATCAACCGGACGGGCGCCACGTACCCCGACTACTTCCACCGCGCCACCCTCGAGGCCACCTCGGTGACGCACCTCGCCGAGCT
>DATKTF010000397.1:0-8629 GCA_035531255.1 Cellulomonadaceae bacterium | reverse complement strand
CGCTCGGTCGAGGACGTCGTGCACGTCATCGAGCTGGCCGGCGAGGAGTGGCTCTTCTACCCGTCCTTCCCGATCAACGTCGGGCTGATCCGCGGCACGGTCGCCGACGAGAACGGCAACCTCACCCTCACCAAGGAGGGCCTCAAGATGGAGGTCCTGCCGATCGCGCAGGCCGCGCACAACTCCGGCGGCATCGTGATCGCCCAGGTGGAGTCGCTCGCCCAGGTCGGGTCGCTCGACCCCAACGACATCAAGGTCCCCGGCGTCCTGGTGGACTACCTCGTCGTCTCGGAACCGGAGAACCACTTCCAGACCGAGAACACGCACTACAACCCCTCGTACTCCGGCCAGGTCCGCACGCCGCTGTCCGGCGTCGTGCCGATCCCGCTCAGCGAGCGCAAGATCATCGCGCGCCGCTGCGCGATGGAGCTGACCGAGGGCGCGATCCTCAACCTCGGCGTCGGGATCCCCGCGGACGTCGGGACGGTCGTCGCCGAAGAGGGCGCCAGCGCGTCGGTGGTCATGACGACCGAGGCCGGCGCGATCGGTGGCGTACCGGCCGGCCTCAAGGACTTCGGCCACGCCTACAACCCCGAGGCATTGGTCGACATGCACGCGCAGTTCGACTTCTACGACGGCGGCGGCCTCGACCTGTGCGTCCTCGGGCTCGCGCAGACCGACCAGCACGGCAACGTCAACGTCTCGAAGTTCGGCAGCCGGGTGGCCGGCTGCGGCGGGTTCATCAACATCTCGCAGGCCGCCAAGACCCTGCTGTTCGCCGGGACGTTCACCGCAGGCGGGCTCGAGGTCGAGGTCGTCGACGAGGCGCTCACGATCCGCACCGAGGGCCGGGCGCGGAAGTTCCTCGACCACGTCGAGCAGATCACCTTCAGCGGCCAGTACGCCGTCGGCACCGGCCAGCGCGTTCTCTACGTGACCGAGCGCGCGGTGTTCCAGCTGGTCGACGGCGCGATGACGCTCATCGAGATCGCGCCGGGCGTGGACCTCGAGACCGACGTCCTCGCGCACATGGACTTCACCCCCCAGATCTCCCCGGACCTCGCGCTGATGCCCGCGGGCATCTTCCGAGAGACCTGGGGCGAGCTCGCCGCACAGATCACCCCCGCGCCGGCATCGGTGCCGTCGCCCACCGGAAAGGCCTGACCCATGCCCACCTCGTCCCCGACCCTCAACCGGTGGTCGGTGCTCTGGGGATCCGTCGCGATCCTGATGTGCACCGGCGCCATCTACGCGTTCTCGGTGTTCGCCGGGCCCTTGGGGGCCGCGCACCACTGGTCGCCGGCCCAGGTCATGCTCGCGTTCACGATCAACGGCGCCGTCGGTCCGATCCCGATGATCCTCGGCGGCTTCATCATCGACCGCGGCAGCTCGCGCCTCCTGGTGGTGATCGGCGGCCTCATGTTCGCCGCCGGCTTCATCCTCACCGGTCTCGCCACCACGACCACCGCGCTCTACCTCTCGTACGGTCTGCTCGCGGGCCTCGGCCAGGGCTTCGCGTACTCGGCCTGCCTGAACAACACCCTCAAGCTCTTCCCCGACCGTCGCGGTCAGGCGGCGGGCATCATCACCGGTGGCATGGGCGCGGCGACCGTCATCGCGGCACCGGTCGCCAACGCGCTGATCAGCAGCTACAGCGTGACGACCGCCTTCGTGGTGATGGGGTCCGTGTACGCGGCGGTCATCGTCGTGGGCTCGCTCTTCATCCGTCAGGCGCCGGTCGGCTACTCCCCTGAGGGCTGGGTCCGCCCGGCCTCCGACGGCCGCGCGGTCAACCTCGACTGGGCCGCGATGCTCAAGACGCCCGTCTTCTACATGATCTTCCTCATGATGGGCGTCGGGGCGTTCTCGGGCCTGATGATCGCGGCCAACGCCTCCGGCATCGGCAAGGGGATGTTCGCTCTCTCGGCAGCAACCGCAGCCGTGTACGTGAGCATCTACTCGGCCTGCAACGCGCTCGGCCGCGTGGCGTGGGGAGCCGTCTCCGACCGGATCGGGTACACGAACGCCCTGCTGCTGATCTTCGGTGTCGTGGCCGCCTCGATGCTCGTGCTCGTCACGGTCTCCTCGACGGTCGGGTTCGCGGTCGGCATCGTCGGCCTCGGGCTGTGCTTCGGCGGTGTCATGGGCGTGTTCCCCGCGCTCACGATGAAGAACTTCGGTCCCAGGTTCCAGGGCATCAACTACGGGATCATGTTCACGGCGTACTCGGTCGCGGCGTACTTCGCGCCGAAGCTCGCTGCCGACATGGGCAAGGCGCACAACGGCGACTTCACGATCGCGTTCGAGATCGCGATCGGTCTGGCCGTCGTGGGTGCACTCCTGACCCTCGTGTTCACCCGGGTCCAGAAGGCGCACCAGGACACCCTCGCCGCGCCGGCCAGAGAGTCCGTCGCCGTCTCCTGACGACAGCGGAACCAGACGCGTCGCCGGTGCCAGTCCCACCACCGCGCACCGGCGGCGCACCTCCGGCGGGCGGGCTCGCCCGCTCGACACGGAGCCCGCGTCGGACTCCGATCCCCCGATCGACACCGATCCCCCAGGAGCGTTGATGAACCCGGCCGACGTGGGCCCCGCAGCCGCCCTCGAGCACGTCGCTCGCCGGGCGCCCGCGACCCGGTCGCTCGTCTACGACGGCGTCGACACCACCGCGGCCGACCTCCACCTGCGCACCGGCGCTCTCGCCGCGACCCTGGCTGCCGGTGGCGTCCGTCCGGGCGACCGGGTCGCCTACGTCGGTCGCAACAGCCCGACCCTGGTCACGACGCTGCTCGCGTGCAGCCACCTCGGGGCGATCTTCGTGCCGGTGAACTTCCGTCTCGCGGCGCAGGAGGTCGCCGGCGTGCTCGCGGACTGCGACCCGCACACCGTGGTCACGGAGCCGGCCCACCGGGTCACCGTGGAGCGGGCTGCGGTCGACCTCCGGGTGCTCCGGTGGCTGCTCGTCGACTCCGACCCCCTTGCCCTGGGCGAGGCGCTCGACGTCGTCCTCCCCGAACCGGACGAGCTGCCCGACCCGTTGCCGTGGGTCGCGCTGTCGGCCGCGCTCACGAACGGCGGCCCCGTCCCCGCTCGGGTCCTGTGCCGCGCGGACGACGTCGCGCTCCTCGTGTACACCTCGGGTTCCGCGGGCCTGCCCAAGGGGGTGGTCCTGACGCACGGGAACCTGTGGTGGAGCGGCGCGAACATCGACCTCGCGACCGACTGTCGCAACGGCGACGTCCACCTGGCCGTCGCACCCATGTTCCACATCGGCGGGCTCAACGCCTTCGCGCTCCGCACCCTCGCCCGTGCCGGGACGCTCGTGATCCGGCGCGGCTTCGACGCGGCACAGGTGCTGGCCGACGTCCGCGAGCACGGCGTCACGACGCTGTTCGGTGTCCCGGCCATGTACGCCGCCATGGCACGCGAGCCCGGGTTCGCCGACGCCGACCTCTCCGGCATCCGCGTCGCCCTGATCGCCGGGGCACCTGTACCGAAGAAGATCATCGAGACGTACGCCGAGCGTGGTCTGCTCGTGCAGCAGTCGTGGGGCATGACGGAGACAGCACCCGCCGCGACCTGCCTGCCGATCGCCGAGGTCCGCACGCGGCCGTGCTCGGCCGGCCTTCCCCTCCCCTACACGACCCTGCGGCTCGTCGACCCGCGGACCGGGGCGGACGTCGGGGAGCCCGGCGCTCCGGGCGAGATCTGGGTCAGCGGACCGAACGTCTGCGCCGGCTACTGGCGGAACCCGACGGCGACCGCCGAGGTGTTCGCCGAGCCGGGCTGGTTGCGCACGGGTGACGTCGCGCGCCGGGACGAGGACGGGTACTACACGATCTGCGGTCGGATCAAGGACATGATCGACAGCGGTGGCGAGAACATCTTCCCCACCGAGGTCGAGCGCGTGCTCGCCGAGGTCCCCGGGGTGCGCGACGTCGCCGTGATCGGCGTCCCGGACCCGGTGTGGGGCGAGACCGTCCTGGCCGCAGTCGTCTGCGTCGACGGCGCGGAGATCACCCTGGATTGTCTCCGGGAGCACGCCGCGCACCGGCTCGCGCGCTACAAGCTGCCGACCCGGCTCGTGGTCCTCGACGCCCTGGCCCACAACGGCGCGGGCAAGGTCGACAAGCGCGCGCTGCGCACGCTGCTCGGTGCCGACGTCGCCGAGTGTGCGGCGCGCCCCTGACCGCGGGCACGACCGGGCCGCCGAGCCGGCCTGACAGCTGGCACGACCCGACTGCTGGTACACCTGTCCGCATGGTGCCCTCCTCCTCCAACCGTGCCGGGTCGTTCGGCGCGGTCGCGCGCAACGATCGTGCGCGCTCCGGCGCGGACCTCGGCCTCGGCGTCACCCTCGCCGTCGTCGTGACCGTGCACGCGGGCCTCGACGGGGCGCCGTGGCCGGTCACCGCCGGTGCCGCGCTCGCCTGCCTCGGCCTCGGTGCACGTCGCCGGTGGCCCGCCGCCGTGCTCGCCCTCCTCGTCGCCGTGACGAGCCTCGCCGCCGTCGCCGGCCACCCCCTCGCCCTGCTCTTCGTCGCGACGGAGGTGGGACTCTACAGCGTGGCGGTCAGGACGACCCGCACGAGGACGCTGCTCGCGGCGGCCCTCACCGGCGCCGTCCTGTTCGTGGCCGCCCGCACCGTGACACAGGGCCCACCCACCGAGCCCGCGACGCTGATCGTCGTCGTCTGGACGGCGCTCGCCGCCGCGGTCGGCGACGCGGTCCGCAACCATCGCGCGTACGTGACCGCCCTCGCGGAGCGCGCCGACCGGGCCGAGGAGACCCGGGACGCGGTCGCCCGCGCACGCGTGACCGAGGAGCGCGTCCGGATCGCGCGCGAGCTGCACGACGTCGTCGCCCACCACCTCGCCGTGATCAACGTGCACGCAGGACTGGCCGCGCGAAGCGTCCGCACCGCCCCCGACCAGGCCGAGGACTCGCTCACGCACGTCCAGGCGGCCGCACGCACCGCTCTCGACGAGCTGGGAGCCGTGCTCCGGGTGCTCCGCGCCGACTCCCCGGACGACAGTCCGGACGCCGAACCTCCTGCGCCCGGTCTGGCCGACCTCGACGCCCTGCTCCGCTCGTTCACCGCGATCGGGGTCGCGGTGCGGACGAGCACCACGGGCCGAGCGCTCGCTCTCGATCCCGCGTGCGACCTGACGGCGTACCGCGTCGTGCAGGAGGCGCTCACGAACGCGCACAAGCACGGTGCCGGCGGAACGGTGCTCGTGCGTCTCGACCACGGGCCCGACGGTCTCGACGTGATGGTCTCCAACCCAGCCGCGTGGCCACCGACCGCGCCCGCCACGGGCGGACCAGGAACCGGGAACGGCCTGCTCGGCATGCGGGAGCGGGTCGAGTCGATCGGCGGGAGCCTCGTGGCCGGGGCGGACCGCGACGGCACGTTCCGTGTCACGGCACACATCCCCGCCGCTCCGACGACGGGTCCCGGTCGATGATCCGCGTCGTGGTCGCCGACGACCAGTCCCTCATCCGCGCCGGGCTGCGCGGCATCCTCGAGGGCGAGCCGGACATCGAGGTCGTCGCCGAGGCGGCGGACGGGCGTGAGGCGGTCGATGCCGCGCGCCGCACCGGTGCGGACGTCGTGCTGATGGACGTGCGGATGCCGGGTGTCGACGGGATCGACGCGACGCGCCTGATCCGGGCCGACCCCGCGCTCGCCGCGGTCCGGGTGCTGGTGCTCACGACCTTCGAGACCGACGACTACGTCGACCGAGCACTCACGGCGGGAGCCGACGGGTTCCTCGGGAAGGGCGCCGAGCCGCGCGAGCTGGTCGACGCCGTCCGCGTCGTGGCGTCCGGCGGCTCCTCGCTCTCGTCGCGAGCGGCCCGCGGGCTGATCGACCGCCTCCGCGCGTCGACGGCGACCCGCCCGGGCGGGGACGACGCCGTCGCGCGCGGGCTCGTCGCGCGGCTCACCGACCGCGAGCGGGACGTGCTGCGACGCGTGGCGTCGGGAGCCTCGAACGACGAGATCGCCACGGAGCTGGTGATCTCGCCCCTGACCGTCAAGACGCACGTCAACCGGGCCATGATGAAGGTCGGTGCGCACGACCGCGCCCAGCTCGTGGTCCTCGCGTACGAGAGCGGGCTACTGCCGCGGCAGTAGCCCGGACCTGACAGTTCCTGCGGCAGCACGACGACGCGAGCGACCGGCTCAGCGAGAGTGGTCCCATGACTCACACGCAGCACCGAGGTCGGCGGACGTCATGATCGTCGTCGACCAGGTCACCAAGTCCTACGGCGCCACCCGCGCCGTCAACTCGCTCTCGTTCACCGTCCGGCCCGGCGTCGTCACCGGGTTCCTCGGGCCCAACGGCGCCGGCAAGTCGACCACGATGCGCATGATGATGGGCCTCGACAGGCCCGACTCCGGTCGCGTCACGATCGGCGGGAAGGCCTACGTCGACCACGCCGCACCGCTGCACGAGGTCGGCGCGCTGCTCGAGGCCAAGGCGATCCACCCGGGCCGCTCGGCGTACGACCACCTGCTCGCTCTCGCGCTCACCAACGGGATCCCGCGCCGTCGGATCACCGAGGTGCTCGACCTGGTCGGCCTGACGAGCGTCGCACGCAAGCGGGCCGGGGCGTTCTCCCTCGGCATGGGTCAACGCCTCGGCATCGCCGCAGCGCTGCTGGGCGACCCCGACGTGATCCTCCTCGACGAGCCGGTCAACGGCCTCGACCCGGAGGGGATCCTGTGGATCCGGACGCTGCTCAAGGATCTCGCCGAGGAGGGGCGGACGGTATTCGTCTCCTCGCACCTGATCTCCGAGATGGCGCTCACCGCGGAGCACCTCGTCGTCGTCGGTCGCGGTCGCCTGATCGCGGACACGTCCGTCGACGAGCTGCGCCGCACCGTCGCCGGGGCCAGCGTGCACGTCCGCACCCCGGACGCCGGCCGGCTCGGCCGGCTCCTGGTCGACGACGGCGTCACCGTGACGTCCGGCCCGGACCCTCAGGAGCTCGACGTCACGGGGCTCGACGCCGCGACGATCGGCGACCGCGCGCTCGCCGCAGGCATCCCCGTGCACGCGCTCGTCCCGCACGAGGTGTCGCTCGAGGACGCCTTCATGCAGCTCACCCATGACTCCGTCGAGTACCAGCCGACGTCGCTCGCGACGTCCGAGGGGCTCGCCACCACCGAAGGGCAGGCCGCCTGATGGCCACCACCGCCGTTCTCGACCGACCCGTGCCGAACCGACCCGCGCGGACCGGTGGCCTGCGCGACGCGCACGAGGTCGCACGCCTGCGGGTGACCGCCTGGCGCGTCATCGCCTCGGAGTGGGTCAAGTTCCGCAGCCTCCGCTCGACCGTCGTGACGATCGCCATCGCGCTCGTCGTCATCATCGGCTTCGGTGCGCTCGCAGCAGGGGTGGTGTCCGGGGACGTCACCCGGCCCACGGGCCCCGGGGGCGGCGGCGGCGGGGGCGCGTTCGCCACGAACCCCACCGCGGTCAGCCTTGCCGGCATGACGCTCGCCCAGATCATCGTCGGGATCCTCGGGGTGCTCGCGATCACCGGGGAGTACTCGTCGGGCATGATCCGGGCGACCCTCGCCGCCGTCCCGCGCCGTCTGCCGGTGCTCTGGGCGAAGGTCCTCGTGATCGGCGTGTCGACGTTCGTCGTCGCGGTACCCGCATCGTTCGGTGCCTTCGCCCTCGGTCAGACCATCCTCGGGACCGGGCACAACACGACGCTGTCCGACCCGGGCGTGCTCCGCGCCGTCTTCGGATCGGCCGTCTACCTCACCGCGATCGCGCTGCTCGGCCTCGGTCTCGGGGCGCTCCTCCGACACACCGCCGGGGCGATCGGGGCGCTGTTCGGCCTCCTGATGGTCGCCCCGGGCCTGCTGCCGCTCGTCCTCCCGAAGAGCTGGGGCGACTCGATCGTGCCGTACCTGCCGTCGAACGCCGGTGAGTCGTTCTCGTCGGTGGTCCCGAAGACCGGCATGCTCTCGGCGGGCGGTGGGGCGCTGGTCCTGATGGCCTGGCTCGTGGTGCTGCTCGGCGTCTCCGCGGTGCTGCTGCGCCGACGCGACGCCTGACCTCGGCGGGCCGGCACCGGTGCGGCGCGCGGCGGCTCACGCCACGTGACCGAACCGGTGCCGCGTCCTGCTGATGGCCTGCTCGCGCAGCACGGTCAGCAGCTCGCGCCGCCCGCTTGCGAGAACGGGTTGGTCGAGCACCGTCACCTCACCGGTGCGCTCGCGCGCGGCCTCGCGCAGACCGTGCACCGAGCCGACCACGCGGACGCGTCCGGTCACGTGACCGGCGCGCACGCGCGCGGCGAACGCCGCGTCGTCCTCGTCGGTCACGCGGCTCACCGTCACCGGCACACCGGCGCGCCGCGCGGCCGCGAGCACCCGGGCCTCGTCGCGCGGCCGTGCCCCGACGCCGACCCGCAGCGTGAGGTGCGGCACCGGGCGGTACCGGAACACGTTCGACTCGACGGCCAGCGCGCTCGCGTCGTGCTCCATACCGAGCTCCTCGGACCAGCAGCGGGCGTCGTCCGCCTCCGCCCAGGCGAGCCACGCGTCGTCGTCGTCGGGGACGTCGGGCCCGTCCGACCAGCTGCCGAGCTCCGCGACGTAGTTGG
>DATKTF010000396.1:0-2141 GCA_035531255.1 Cellulomonadaceae bacterium | reverse complement strand
CGAAGACACCTCGGAGGTACAGCGAGAACTCGTGATGCGCGCAATGCGCTGATTGCTTCGTAGGGTGCTCCGAATGGAGATGCCCTGGTCAACCCTCGATTGCCCGAACACGTGTTCAGCCTCGCGCAGCCGCGGTCCACGAGGTACCGCATCGCCTTTGAGTCGTCACAGCTCGCACTGAACTTCGCCGCTCGCGAGGTGAGAGCGCTTCTCCAAGCCGCACGATTGATCCCCTCAGGTTCCTCTTGCCGGGGCATCGACCGACCCCAAGGGTATGGCTCGGTCGTCTCGTTCACCAATCACGGTGAGGCGGGGTTCCTCCCCTTCCTGCGGCCGGAGTGACGAGACCAGGATCTCAGACGCTTGTTAGCGGAGGACGCAGGGCTCCGATTTGACTAGATCGGACGTCTAACGTCAAGTGCTACTGTCGGAAGGTCGGAGTTGGTCGCGCTTGCGTTGGGCATCTCCGTCGCATAGGTTTCTGACGCTGGACGTAAGCATGATGAATTTCGACTGACGCGTGTTTTTAACGAGACGAGCAAGGGGGTAGGGGACTTGGGCGCCACCATCAACATCGACACGGGCGGAACCTTCACCGACGGATACTTCACGAGGGACGGCCGGTCGGAGCGGGTCAAGGTGGACACGACGCCCCACGACCTCACCGAGTGCCTCGCCAACTGCGTCGCCGAGGGCGCGCGCAAGCTGGAGTACGCGAGCGTGCAGAAGATGCTGCTCGACACGGACGTGTTCCGCTTCTCGTCGACGATCGGGACCAACTCGATCATCCAGCGCAGCGGCCCGAGGATCGGCCTGCTGGTCAGCGCGGGTGCGCACGAACGCCTCTACGGACAGGGCGACTCGACGTTGTACGACTTCTTGTTGCGCCGCGAGCTGGTCGCCGAGGTCGTCGACCCCTTCGACAGCACCGAGGTGCGTTCGCACATCCGCAGGCTGCTGGTCGGGGGAGCGAGGATTCTCGTGGTCAGCTTCGCGGGGTCCGAGGATGACGCCTCCGCCGAGGAGGCGGTGAAGAAGGTCGTGACGACCGAGTACCCGCGCCACTACCTCGGCGCCGTGCCCTGCCTGCTCGCCTCCGAGGTCACCCCGCGCCCCGGCGCCGAACTGCGCACGGCGACCGCGGTCACCAACGCGTATCTCCACCCCGACATGGTCCGCTTCCTCTACAAGGCGGACGAGGACCTGCGCTCCGAGGGATTCCCGCACCCCCTGCTCATCGTGCACGCGTCGGGGGGCGTCGCGCGCGTCGCCAAGACGCGCGCGATCGAGACCTATAACTCGGGTCCGGTCGGCGGCGTCTACGGCGCCGCGCGGATCAGCGCCCTCTACGGTCTGGAGCACCTGGTCACGATGGACGTCGGGGGGACCTCCACGGACGTGGCGGTCCTGGCCGCCTCGCTGGTTCCCTTCGACGAGCACCCACGCGTGGGCGGCGTCGCGGTGCACGTGCCAATGGTTCGAGTCGACGCCGTCGGCGGCGGCGGCGGTTCCATCGCCGGGCACGGCGACGGTGGCTACACCGTGGGACCCGAGTCGGCCGGCGCGTCCCCCGGTCCCGCGTGCTACGGGCTCGGCGGCCAGCGTGCGACCGCGACCGACGCGGAGCTCGTCCTGGGCCACCTCGACGCGGACTGGTTCTTGGGCGGACGGCGACGTCTCGACCTCGCCCGTGCGCGCACGGCCGTCGAGAAGATCGCCGGCAGCGACGCTCCCGAGGACGCCGCGTGGGCGGTGCACCAAGCCCTCGTGAAGGTGGCCGCCGACAAGGTTCGCGCGATGGTCCACGAGAGCGGCACGCCGGCCGGCGAGTTCACGCTCTTGTCCTTCGGCGGCGGCGGCGGCCTGTACGGGGCCGAGGTCGCCCAGTCGTGCGGCATACCGCACGTCCTCTCGTTGCCCCAGTCCTCGGTGTTCTCGGCGTTCGGGATCTCCGGGATGGACCTGTCGCAGGTCTACGAGCTGCGTCCGGGCGCCGACCTGCCCACCCAGATCGCCACGGCCGCCGCGCGCGCCGCGCTCGACGCCGCCGGCGAGGGCAGCGACCCCGCGACGCTCAAGTACCAGATCGAGGTGGACGCCGAATCCGGCCAGCAGGTGCTGGCCTACGACGGGTCGAGCAC